>DAIODV010000006.1:0-15809 GCA_036746615.1 Mycobacterium sp. | reverse complement strand
ATGAGCGTCGGCGCTGGCACATCCGAACCCCGTTGGATGAGTTCGGCGACGCTCGCTGGACCGTCATCGCCGAAAGTTATTGTGGCATCGGATGACAACGTGCGCAGTGCGCCGAGCTCGTCTCCTGCGCCAACGGCGTTCACGAACGTATCGACCAGCTTCTTGTGGCGCGAACCTACTCGACGGAAGCCGGCTGCGAACCCGGCAGTGCCGCGCAGCCGTTGGTTGCGAATCAATCCCTGGGACAGTTGGATGGTGGTCGGTACCGCGGAAACGCCGTTGCGCAGAAATTGCAGCATCATGCTCGGCAGCTCCCAATAGGCGCGCAGCGTCGCGATCTTCCATTCGCCGCTGATCTCGCGCAAGTCGTAACGAAGAAACGCCGGAATGGTCATGGTGAGTGCCGAACCCATCACCACCTCGAGATCGAGATCGCGCACGACGCTCGGGCCGACCACGACGTCGAGGTCGCGATGAAAAGCTATGTCACGTGGGCCGATAAAAGTGTCGTAGAAGCGGCCGATCTCCGACGGCCCAACATGCGGTCGCGAGCCCACCGGATCTTCGACCCGGCCGTCCGGCGTGAACAGCCCCACCCAGCCCGCGCGATCATGCGCGGCCGCCGCGTGAGGCGACCGCTCCACCGCGGCCAGCAGTGCCGACTCGGTTTGCCCTGTCACGTTCGCGGCACTATCGCAACACCGAAGGCCTGCATCGCGTTGACGGCCGCGGCGGTCGACTCCTCCGCCACGCCTGCCGTCAGCTCCAGCAGCACCCGAGTGGCGAAACCGCCCGCAGCGGCGTCCTCGGCGGTCTGCCGAACGCAGTGATCCGTGGCGATGCCGACGATGTCTACCTCGTCGACGCTGTGCTGGGTCAGCCAATCGGCCAGCGGGGTGCCCGACTCGTCGTTTCCTTGAAAACCGCTATAGCCCGCGTCGTAGGCACCCTTGCGAAACACTGCGTCGAACCGGTCGGAGTCCAGATCGGGATGAAATTGCGCGCCGGAGCTGCCCGCGACACAATGCGGCGGCCACGACGACGAGTAATCGGGATTGTCGGAGAAATGATCACCCGGATCGACGTGGAAATCCTGGGTGGCCACTACATAGCAATAGTCGGCGCCGTCAGCCAGATACTCGCTGATTCCGCGTGCCACCGCAGCCCCACCGGGCACAGCCAACGAACCACCCTCGCAGAAGTCGTTCTGGACGTCGACGACGATCAACGCGCGCATAACCCACGGTATCGCCGGTGGGCGGAGAACCTTAAGCGGCGGCGTCGGGGTGGCGCGAACGCTTCGCGCGGGTGTCATGAGACCACAAGTGCGCGCAGGTCGGGCACTGCAGATGCACCACCGTGGCATCGTTGCTCAGCAGGTACTGCCAATGGGCGCGGCAGTTGCGGTCGCTACCGCACTCAACACACCCGGCGCCGTGATCACAGTTGGGGCATGCCAACCAGGCGCGGCGGCTCTTGTCCGCCTCGGGGTCAATCGGAAGCACGGTCCACCGCCCGGTCCGGAGCACTCCGGCGGCTACCCGGTTGTCGTAGTGACGCTGCTCTTCGGCGTCGAGATTTGAGTACAGCATCGCGTGCGCCTTCTCCTGTTCGGCCAGTGCACGGATCGGATCCCAGTCCGCACCGATGCCCTGCAGCACCGCGGTGCGGCGCCGGACCTCGTCGAAGGTCAGGTCATAGGCGAATTCGACGCCGTTTGAGTTGTCCGACACAAGCCACTCCCACGTCCACGTATCAGCGGCGAGTTAGCATGCCTAAACAAGACGATTTGCGCAATGACGGGCCTCACAGTCCGCAGCTAACGCCAGTAGCAGCGCGTTGCATCACGTAGATAGTCAAACTATAGTCCAGACACGTGTCCAGAAAGTTCCCTGACGTCGTTCCCGGATCGTGAGTATGCGGATTGCGTTGCTGTCGTATCGCAGCAAAACGCACTGCGGCGGCCAGGGGGTTTACGTCCGTCACCTCAGCCGCGGACTGGTCGAACTGGGACATCAGGTCGAGGTGTTCTCGGGACAGCCCTATCCCGAAGGTCTCGACCCCCGGGTGGTGCTGACCGAGGTACCGAGCCTCGACATGTATCGGGAGCCCGACCCATTCCGGATCCCCCATCCGCGCGAAATCCGCGACGGCATCGACCTCCGCGAATTGGCCACGGTGTGGACGGCCGGCTTTCCTGAGCCACGGACCTTCAGCCTGCGGGTTGCGCGCCTGCTCGCCGAACGTCGGCACGACTTCGACGTGGTGCACGACAACCAGAGCCTGGGAGTAGGCCTGCTCAAAATCGCGGCAACCGGTCTGCCGGTGGTGGCTACCGTCCATCATCCGATCACTCGTGACCGGGTGCTGGATCTGACTGCCGCGCGATGGTGGCGTAAACCGTTGGTGCGCAGGTGGTATGGCTTCCTCGAGATGCAAGAACGGGTCGCGCGCAGCATTCCGGACTTGTTGACCGTGTCGTCGTCGTCGGCGACCGACATCACCGCGGACTTCGGCGTGGATCCCGAACAGCTGCACGTCGTGCCGCTGGGTGTCGACACCGACCTGTTCGCGCCGTCCACGCAGCCGCGAATTCCCGGTCGTATCATCGCGATCGCGAGTGCCGACCGACCGCTCAAGGGCGTCGGGCATCTGTTGCAGGCGGTGGCCAAGCTGCGCACCGAGCACGACCTGGAACTACAGCTTGTCGCCAAGCTCGAACCCAACGGACCCACCGAAAAGCTGATCGCCGAACTCGGAATCTCCGATATCGTCCACATCTCCAGCGGGCTCTCCGACGAAGCGTTGGCGCAGCTATTCGCTTCAGCTGAGATCGCTTGTATCCCTTCGCTTTACGAAGGGTTCTCGCTGCCTGCGGTGGAAGCGATGGCCAGCGGGACGCCCATCGTGGCCAGCCGTGCCGGCGCCCTGCCCGAGGTGCTCGGACCCGACGGCGACTGCGCCAGGCTGGTGCGGCCGGGCGACGCGGGCGAGCTGATCCGGGTGTTGGGCGAGCTGCTCGCCTCCCCCGACCACCTCCGTCAACTCGGGGTAGCCGGTCGCCGTCGAGCCCTGGAGGTATTCAGCTGGGAATCGGTGGCGGCCCAGACCGCCCGCGTTTACGAACGCGCGATCCAGCGGAACGGCCAGACGTGTTGACGGTGGACTTCGACCGCCTTGGTATCGGCCACGGCACCAAGGTGATTGACGTCGGATGCGGCGCAGGCCGGCACAGCTTCGAGGCCTATCGTCGGGGTGCCGACGTAATCGCTTTCGATCAGGATGCTGCCGAACTGAACAACGTCGACACGATGTTTCGCGCCATGGCCGACTCCGGCGAGGTACCGCCGTCGGCCCACGCCGGGGCGGTCGTCGGCGACGCGCTGGCACTGCCCTATCCCGATCGGTCATTCGACTGCGTCATTGCCTCGGAGATCCTCGAGCATGTCCCTGCCGACAGTGCGATGCTCGACGAACTGATACGGGTGCTCAAGGTCGGCGGCAGGCTGGCAGTCACCGTGCCGAGGTGGTTACCGGAGCGATTGTGCTGGCTACTGTCCGACGACTACCACAGCAACGAGGGCGGTCACATCCGCATCTATCGCGCCAACCAACTCCGCGCAAAAATCGCCAACCGCGGAATGACCTTCTCGCACGCCCACCACGCTCATGCTCTGCACGCGCCATTTTGGTGGCTGAAATGCCTAGTCGGCGTTGACAATTCAGAGCACCCCGCCGTTGCCGCTTACCACAAGATGCTGGTGTGGGACATGATGCAACGGCCTCGACTCACCCGGCTGGCCGAATCCGCCCTCAACCCGCTGATCGGTAAGAGCGTCGCGCTGTACTTCGAGAAACCGGAGCACGGGCGTTGAACTCGTATCAGCCACCGGGCGTCGCAGGCGTCCTCTCCCCCGCACAATGCCGGCAGACGGCGGAATCGATTGCCGCGATACAAGAGCCATCTGGCGCGATCCCATGGTCGCAAGGCGGGCACACCGACCCCTGGGACCATGTCGAATGCGCAATGGCGCTGACGGCGGCGGGCCTCGTCGAGCCGGCGCGACTCGCCTTCGACTGGTGCCGGCGTCATCAGCGTGCGGATGGTTCCTGGCCCATCCAGCTTCGCGCCGGCGTCATCGAGGATGCCAACAGCGACAGCAATTTCTGCGCCTATGTCGCGGTCGGAGTCTGGCACCACGTGCTGATCACCGGTGATCGGGTCTTCGCTACCGCGATGTGGCCAACGGTGCAGGCCGCAATCGACTTCGTCTTGGAGTTGCAACTCGAAGGCGGTGAAATTTGTTGGGCGCGTGGCCCTTCGGGCCCGGTTCCCGAAGCGCTGCTGACCGGATGCGCCAGCATCTTCCATAGCATTCGCTGTGCCCTGGCGCTGGCGAACTACGTCGACGAGCCGCAACCGGAATGGGAGGTCGCGCTCGGCCGGTTGGGTCACGCGATCGCTGCCCACCCGTCGGCGTTCACGGAAAAGCCGCATCACTCGATGGACTGGTACTACCCGATCCTGGGCGGTGCGCTTCGCGGTCCCGCAGCGAGCGCCCGAATTGTCGAGCGGTGGAGCGATTTCGTCGTCGACGGTCTAGGCATCCGGTGCGTCGACGACCGGCCGTGGGTGACCGGCGCAGAAACCTGCGAATTGGTGTTGGCGTTGGATGCGATTGGCAACCGGCAGGCGGCGCTGCGGCAGTTCGCTGCCATGCAGCACCTGCGCGAGGACGACGGATCCTATTGGACCGGGCTGGTTTTCAGCGATGGAAAGCGCTGGCCCGTCGAGCGAACCACCTGGACCGGGGCGGCGGTGATTCTGGCCGCCGACGCATTGTCGTGCACCACTGCGGGCAGCGGCATCTTCCGCGGCGCCGATCTGCCGCGCGGCCTCGAGGGCGATTACGACTGTGAGTGTGCGGTCAGCCCGTCGGATCGTTAGATCGCGGTACCGGCTTCGCCCGATATCCGCTCCAGCAATCGCATTGACCCCGTAACGGATTGCTCCACGAACGCGCCGCTTTGCACGGCGCGGCAATAGATTTGGTAAGGCGCCTGGCCACCATCGCGGGGGTCGGGGAAGACGTCGTGGATGATCAACGCGCCGCCGGGACTCACCCATTTCGCCCAGCCGTCGAAGTCTTGATGCGCCGCAGCCTCGCTGTGGCCGCCGTCGATGAACAACAGCTGCAGCGGCGTGCGCCACCCGCTGGCTACCACGGTGGACTTACCCACCACCGCCACCACGTTGTCGTCCAGGCCGGCCGTGTCGAGCGTGCGCCGCAAGGAGGGCAGAGTGTCGAAACGTCCGGTGGCTTGGTCGACGAGCGATGTGTCGTGGTACTCCCATCCGGGCTGGTGCTCTTCGGAACCGTGGTGGTGATCGACGGTGTAGAGCACGCTGCTGCGGGCCAATGCCGCCGCGCCCAACAACACGGTCGACTTGCCGCAGTACGTCCCGATCTCTACACCGACACCGTGATCGAAATAGCGAAGCGCTGCGTCATACAGCGCCCGGCCCTCGTCGGCCGGCATGAATCCGGTGACTCGATCGGCCAGCTCGAAGAGTTGGTTGGTCCGCTCGTCGGCGGCCGACAGATCTGATGACGTCATCACTGCCAACCGTAACAGTCCTGTTGTGCGCCCCTGCTAGGTGTAGTAGTGTCCGGACACGTGTCCAACCCGGTAGCTCGGGAATCGACCAGACGGCGACTGACCGCCAAACAAGCCGAAACCGTTGACCGGCTTGGCCAGGCCGCAATTGAAGTTCTCAGCCGAGAAGGCTTCTCCGGCTTGACAATTCGGATGGTCGCCGCAGAGGCGGGCCTTGGCGCTGCGACCGCCTACACGTACTTCTCCTCGAAGGAGCACCTGGTTGCTGAAGTTTTCTGGCGGCGGTTAGCGTCGAGCCCTGTTCCGCCGACCGATTCGGCAGACCCGGCAGTCCGCGTCATCGCGGTGCTGCGGCACATCGCGCTGCTCGTCGGCGATGAACCCGAGCTTGCCGGTGCGGTGACCAACGCACTGTTGGGCAAGGATCCCGAGGTCGTGCATCTGCGCCTGCAGATCGGTCGCGAGATCCACCAGCGGCTGCTCG
This sequence comes from Mycobacterium sp., assembly GCA_036746615.1. Taxonomy (GTDB): domain Bacteria; phylum Actinomycetota; class Actinomycetes; order Mycobacteriales; family Mycobacteriaceae; genus Mycobacterium. The sequence continues at coordinate 9,706 of DAIODV010000006.1, read as the reverse complement.
CAGCGTTGGGCCCGGACTGTGCTCCCGACGTGGTCGAGTCGCTGGAACTGCTCTACGCCGGAGCCTTGGTGCGCGCCGGCATGGGATATGCCTCTTACGCGCAGATCGCCGACCGGCTGGAGGCATCGGCGCGGCTGCTGTTTAGCCGGTCATAACGACTGCAGGCTGGCATGATCACGGCCATGGACGTCGTCGATCATCCCGAACGCGACCAAAACTGGGATTCCTCGCAGCGCTCTGAGACCGAAACCCAACGATTAGACCGCAATTGGGTCAGCCTGCTGCAGGAGTTGCGTGTCGTTCAGACCGGCGTCCAATTGCTGACCGGCTTCTTGCTGACGTTGCCGTTCCAGCAGCGCTTCGAGACCCTGAGCACGACGATGCGGGTGATCTATCTGGCGACGGTTGGCTGTTCGATCGGCGCCACCGTGCTGCTGGAGGCTCCAGTGGCGATGCACCGCTTGTTGTTTCGTCGGCATCGAATTCAAGTTGTCGTCTCTACCGCGCATCGGTTCGCGTACGCCGGGCTATTGCTCATGGGGTTGTCTCTTACCGGCGTAGCCGTGGTCATTTTCGGCACGGTGGCCGGTTCGGCGGCCGGCATCATTGCCGGTGTATCCGCGGTGATCGCTCAGCTCTGTTTCTGGGTCGCGTTGCCGTTGCGGCTGCGCCATGAATCGCCCCCAGCGACCGAATAGTTTGCACCCCGGGCAACCCGGGAACACAGCGGCCATGTTGATACGCAGAATTGCTCGTCCTCTGCTGTCCGCTGTGTTCATCGGCCAAGGCGTCGAGACACTGCGAAACCCCAAGGCCTCCGCCGATGCGGCGGAGCCCACTGTGACGGCGTTACGGACCCTGCCCGAACCTCTCGGAACCAAGGTTCCGGCCGATCCCGAAACGGCGGCCCGGATAAACGCCGCCGTCCAAGTCGGCGGTGGTCTATTGCTTGCGACCGGCAAACTGCCGCGCATCGCCTCGGCAGCACTCGCGTTTACCGTGATACCGGGCAGCCTTGGCGCACACCTGTTTTGGACTGAAAGCGACCCAGAGCGTAAAGCGCAGAAGCGCCGCGACCTTCTCACCGACCTGAGCCTGTTGGGCGGGCTGATCATCGCGTCGGCCGACACCGCCGGAAAGCCATCGTTGGGATGGCGTGGTCGACAAGCAGCGGGCCGGCTCACCGAGGCGCTTTCGCTGGATAGCTCCGACGGCAGTTTCCTTGATTCCGAGCTGGGCGAAAGAATTGCGCACGGACTTCAGGTGGGCGCCGAGCGTGGTCGCGAATTGGCCAGCACGGCCGCCGAACGAAGCGAACCGCTGGTCGAAGCCGCCCGCAAACGCGGCGGCGAATTGATCAGCACCGCCGGTGAGAAAAGCGCGCCCGTGGTGAAAGCCGCGCGCAAGCGCGCACGTCAGCGCGGCCACCAGCTGGCAGAAGTCGCACGCGAACGCGGCGCCGAACTCGCCGAAACCGCCCGCGAACGTGGCGCCGACTACGGTGAGCGAGCCCGCGAACGGGGCGCTGAGCTAGCCGCAGACTTTGCCGACACCGCCCGCGACCGCGGAAGCGAGTTGAGCAAAAAGGCCCGCAAACGTGCGCGGAAGCGTGGCCACCAGCTGGCCGAGGTGGCACGCGAGCGTGGCGCCGAATTGGCCGAGACCGCGCGCGAACGCGGCGCGGATTATGGTGAGCGAGCCCGTGAACGGGGCGCTGAGTTAGCTGCTGAACTCGCCGACACCGCACGCGAACGCGGTGGCGAACTGGCAGCCCGCGGACGGGTCAAAGCACGCCGGTGGCACTGACCCGCCGACGCCGTCCATACAACACCCAGGACACCGCCACCAGCACGAACACCGCAACCGGCACCACGCCCGCCCAGCTGGCCGGGTAAAGCACGCCGATGATGTAGTGGGCGACGAAGCCGTCCGGTGGCAGCGGCGCCATCCCGGCTCTCGCCCGTCCCCAACGCTCCAGCCACGTCAACGGACAATCCAGATGCTGGGTGGTGATCGCGATCCCCCACAGCGCCGCCGCTACGTGCAACCAGATGGTCCGTTGCCAGCGCAACGCCAGGAATCCGCCGACGACCAGGTAGCACAGAAAAGCGATGTGTCCCACGACGGCAAGCGCGACCACGATTTGATACATAGAGCCATCTGCCTGGTGTTTTTTCGGGCCGAATAGACCACCATGCTAGTCGCCGCTGGCCAGCTGACTCACAAACCTTTTGACGATGTCGTCGACGCTCAATTCGACGTCGAGGGCTATCCCGTGCTCGTCAGGCGCCAGCGGTTCCAGAATGTCGAACTGCGATTTCACCAACGCCGATGGCATGAAGTGGCCCACTCTGCCGGCTTGTCGGCGTGCGATCAATTCCGGCGAACCGGTCAAATGCAAGAACACGACGCTGGGGCAATGCGAGCGCAATCTGTCGCGGTATCCGCGCTTGAGGGCCGAGCAGCTAATGACACCGCCGTCCGCATGGTCGGCCAGCCACTGCCCGACCGCTTCGAGCCACGGGAGGCGGTTGTCATCGGTGAGCGGGATGCCCGCGGCCATCTTGGCGATGTTGGCTTCTGGGTGAAAGGCATCGGCATCCGCGAAAGGCACACCGAGGCGCCGGGCCAATGCTGCGCCGACGGTGGATTTGCCCGACCCGGTCACACCCATCACCACGATGGGCGTGCCTGGTGGACAAGGGCTTTCAGGGCAGATTACGGTTCCACTCCACCCAGCCCACACCGCTGCGACCGTCGGTGGTGCTGACCGTCGCCCAGACGCGGGGGAATTGGCTGATCCGCCCGTCGCGGGAGACCAGCCGCACCGGTGCGTGTCCACGCACGTCAATGGTCGCGGTGATGTCGCCGGGATCGACTGTCACCGTTGCCGTGGCCGGCAGCCCGTCGGCCTCGAATGCTTGACTGGCAGTGACGGTTTGCAATTCGGTGAGCGTGCCGCCACGGTCTTGGACGTAGCCGATGCCGACCGGCGGGACACCCGGAATCCGGATATCCACGGCGTGCACGTGTGTCCCGTCGTCGAGGTGCAGTGCGCTCCAGAGCCAGTCCATGCTCCACCAATCCCGCACCCCCCACGAGTGATCCCGCTGACCTGGCACCGCGTCGAAGGTGTAGCGCTGCCCGTCGATGGTGACGGTTCCCGAGACGGTGCAGGGTATCTCGTAGCGTGTGGTGAGCCGATACTTGTATGGCGTGCCGTCGGTGCTCCACACCAGATCGATCGCGACGTCGACCGGATCTCCCGGTTCCCCGCGCAGCAGTGCGGCCGGGTCGGGATAGGACTGGCCGCGCCCGTGCACGGTGACGCGATAGGCATGCAGTGGTTCGCTGGCGGCGTGCGTGAAATCGACTGTGCCCGTGTGCACATTCCACGGGTCGGTGGGCACTGGGACGCCGCAGTCGATAACGGCGACCGTGGGCAGTCCCGGGCCGCACAACACTGCGTGCAGCCATGTCGTCTGCTGGTTGGGGACGATGCCGAGGCGCAGCCACCCGCCGAATCCACATGCTATATCAGCGAAGTCGGCGTACCAGCTCTCGCTCCACAGCGGCTCGTCGGTGGCAACATGGGCCGACTCGTCCTCGGGTGACGGACGCAGCGGTTCGGACGCCGACGGTGCGGGCAGTATCGTCAGCGCGTCTACGTCGAGCACATGCTCACAATGCCGTTGCAGCATTGTCATGAACATCGCGTCGCCGCGTTCGGTGCGTTCTACCAGCATCGACGAGATGATCGCCATCATCACCCCGAAGAAGCTCTGCCGACGCACCCCCTCGCGCACATCCGCCAGGCTGATCGGCGCGTCGGACCCCAGCGCAGCGTGGTATGCCTGCAGCAGTGCGTCGTAGTGCGTGCGCCGATCCGCCACCGGGAGCGCGCAACCGACGAAATAGGCCAGATCGGTCATGGCCGGAGCCCACGTGACGGTCTGCCAATCGACCACCGTCAGCGGGCGTTCGGCGCCGTCGACGCCGAACAGCATGTTGTCCAAGCGGTAGTCGCCGTGGACCAGGCCGTGAATACGGTCCTCGGCGGCCTCCTCGGCTACATACGCGTCGAATCCGCCGACCAGCCGTTCGCACACCAGGCGATGCGACGGCGCAATCTGATCGCCGTAGCGATCGACGAAGCCGGCGTACAGCGCCGCGATCAGGCCCTGGTTGACCGGTGTGTCGCGGCGCAGCCACGGCGCCTCGGCGAGCCTGGTGTCACCGAGCAGCGGGCCCTGCAGCCGGGCCAGCTCGGTGACCGCAAGATGCGCCTGTTCGATTGTGGCGCCGCGGATTTCATCGCCAACTTCCGCGGGAATTGCGTCACCCAGCAGGACATCGAAGATGCCTGCCGAAGCGTCGAAAGCGGCGTGGTAGCACGGCGCCACGGGTCCATGCAGGCCCGGGGCGATATCGGTGTAGAAGCCAACTTCACGCTCGTAAAGACCAAGACCCACACCGGTCTGCCGACTGATTGGATCGGTGGCCGCGACCTTAAGCACCACGGAGTCCGGTCCGCCACCGGCGTCGGCATAGGTCAGGTGGACCCGGTAGCACCCGCTCATCTGGCCGGTGCCGATGCGCTCGACGCTGAAATCGGCAATGGTTCCTTTGCCGATCGCGGCGGTCAGCCAGGCGGCGGTGAGATCCTCGGGGCGTTCGACGACGTTGTCGGTGTGCGCTTTCATCGTGCTAGCGAAAAGCCTTCCCATGCCATCCGCCGTTCGGGATGCGGATCGAATTCGAGATGCGATTTGCGGTCGAAGACCATAACTGCGCGTTCGGTGTCGGTATAGGCCGGCCAGCCGTCGCCAGGTACCCCGGTGTGGCTGAATGTTCGCCAGCGCCTTTGCACTTCGCTGGTCACCCGCAAGGCAGATCGCCGATCAGCGGCCGCACTGAGCATCGCACCGAACTTGGTGCGGTAGATGCCGAAGACTGCCAGCAGTTCGGTGGCATGCGTGGCGCCCAGGCCCGACCAGCGCAGCACCCGCGGTGCGTAGTCGTATCGATACAGGTAAGCGGGCGCGTGCTTGCCGTGCGCCTCTGCGATCTCCCACGCAGCCGAGCTGAAGGCGAAGTCGCCACCGAGCCGCACACACGCGGAACGTTCGGGATAATCGGGGTACGCGGCGGTAATGCGTTCCCGCGCAGCCGGTTCCACCTCGGCAAGCAGCGCTTCGACCATCGGCTCGGTCGTCGGCAGCAGGGGCAGAAAGCGAGTGAACAGGCGGCCTTCTTCGGCGTTGGTGCCCACGATCAGCGGCACCCGGTGCGCTTCGCCGCGCCGCATTGCCTCGATGGGGTCCAGCGGCAGAACGTCGTCACCCGACACCGGGCCGATCGGGAAGGCCCCCACCATGTCTCGCACACCCTCGTCGATCAGGCGATTTTGCGCCGCCACCAATTCGGCGGGTGAAGCCTGCAGCAACGCGTGGGCGGCGTCCTCCTTGCGGACGCCCAGTATGGTCGCGAATCGTCCGGCGAATTCTTTCGCCATTTCCCGCGAACGCACCATGCCGGTCGCCGGGCTCTCCGAAATAACTTGGGCGAACAGACCTTCAGCCTCCGGCACCCCCAGCAACGTGACGACCGCGTGCGCGCCGGCGCTTTCGCCGAACACCGTGACCTTTTCCGGATCACCACCGAACGCGGAAATGTTCTGCTGCACCCAGCGCAACGCCAACACCAGATCACGCAAGAACAGGTTGCTCTCCAGGCTGACATCGGGCGTCGACAGCGACGACAAATCCAGACAGCCCAGCGCGCCAAGCCGGTAGTTGACCGACACGTAGACACACCCACGACGGGTCAGTTCGGCACCGTCGTATATGGGCGTGGCTGAGCTGCCCATGATGTATCCGCCGCCGTGCACGAAGACCATGACCGGTAGCGATCCGCTCTCCGGCGTCTGCGGCGTGACGACGTTGAGGGTCAGGCAGTCCTCCCCCATGGGTTGGTACTTGCCGACTCCGACGATCGTGTAGCGCCGCTCCTGCGGTGCACATTTGGTGAAGCCGTGGCAATACCGCACACCTCGCCACGGTTGGGCCGGCTGCGGCGCCCGAAAGCGCAGCGCACCGACCGGCGGCCGGGCGTACGGGATGGACCGCCAGCGGTGCACACCGTCGCGGGTAAAGCCTTCGACGGTGCCGGCGGCCGTAGTGACGCGGACGGTGTGTTCGTGCATGACCTGACGTTAGCGAACCTCAGGAAGTCACGCTTCTAGTACGTGGATCTCCCCGCTACCGCCGTCTACCTCGACAAGCGCCCCGGGCGGGAGACGTCGCGTTGCGTCGGCAACATCCACCACACACGGGATACCGAATTCGCGCGCTACTACCGCGGCATGCGACATCGGTCCGCCCAGCTCAGTCACCACCGCGGCCGCGTAGGAGAACGCCGCGGTGTAGCCGACATCGGTGACCTCGGCGACCAGGATCTCGCCGGGCTCGAGGTCGTCAATGGAGTCCGGCCGCACGATGCGCACCCGCCCGCGGACTCGTCCACCGCAGACGCCGACGCCGGTCAGGGATTCCCCCGGGCCAAGGGCGGTCGTCTGGGGCCTACCGGCTTGCCAGCTGCCGCTGAACACTGCGGGCGGCGCGAAAACGGCCAGCCTGCGTTGTTCGGCGCGGCGCCGCGCGACGAGTCCCTTAGCATCGTCAGGCAGCGCATCGAGCTCGTCGACCAGCAGATAGAACACATCGTCGGCGGTGTCGAGCAGACCCGAGTTGACCAACCTGCGGCCCAGTTCGCGGAGTAGCCTGCGCAGCAACCAGATTGCCCGGACCATCCTGTCGCGTCGGACTTCGCGGTCGCGAAGCTGCGCAGCGGCGAGCCGCGCCACCGGCCGGGCCCTCAACGGGATTACCGGACGGTGGAGCTCTGGTCGAGCGGGAATGTTCAGCGATTTGGCGACCATCCGGATCAGCAGTTCCGGGTCGTCGGCGTAGCTGGCTGAGCTCATCTCGACCTCGGCGGGGCCGCGATGCCCGATCGCATTCAGCTCGGCAAGCACTGCGGCGTGGAATTCCGGTGCCGCTGTGGACAGCTCGTCGAGGTGGTCACCGGGGCGGGCCAGAATTCGGGCGACGTGAGGGTCGCGTTGCGCAGCTTGGGCCAGTCGGTACACCGCGCTGAGCGGCTGCGCGCTGGCCACGTCCTGCCCGACCGGCAGCACCGTGTCGCGTCCGCACAGGCCGCGGAGCAGGACGCTGAGAGCGGCGAAGGTCATGAACGACCCCGACGACAGCACCCAACCGTGGATGGCGTGATCGCGTGCTAATAAGATCAGGCTTTGTAATCGCTGCTCGCTGAGTTGTGAAAGATCCTCAGCAACAACGTCTTCCAATCGGCCGATGTCGTCGATGAAGTCGCGCGTGTCGCTGGCAGCGCCGGCGGTCAGACCCGCCAAGTTGGCCGCAAATACCCCGAGGTTGCGAATGGTGCGCAGCGCCCGCACGGCGGGGCCCGATTCACGTGGCAGATGCTGCTCGCCATAGATCGGCATGCTCGCCGCACTAGGACCGAAGAATTGGCTCTGCCGAATCACCGTGGCGGGCTTGACGAATGGAACGGTTTCGGCCATGAAGTGCGCGGTGGTGATGGCGCCATACAGCCGGTGCGCGAAAACACCGACGGTCCGCGTTGCCATTTCGCGTTGGATCAACCCGCCGGGCCGCAGCCGCGCAGCGATGATCGCCCCGGCAGCGCGCAGCCCCTGCACGGTCACCGACGCCGACGACGGTGAAAACGGCCCCGGAAGCGCCTCGGACAAATTGGTGGCCAGGTAGGTCGGGAAGCGCGGGTCGATTGGCGTGTCGAATTCACCGTTGGCACCATCCGGGCCGGCCAATACCGGAGCAACTCCATCGGCGGCGGGCACATCCACCGACGGAATGTCTTGGGCGTGAGTCATCCGCCATGGCAGCGATATCACCCGCTTGCCGAGGCTGACCCGACCACGCACCGCCAACGCGAAGTCCTGGACGCATTCCTCGGCGCTCCAGGCGACGGTGAAGTTCCATTTGTCGCACAGCAGTGCAGTATCCATTGACGGTGCGCCCAGCAGGCGATCCAGTTCGGGTGAGCCCAGCAGCCGGTTTCTCGCAGGTATCACGGGCCGCCCAAGCACAGCGGCGATCTGTCGCAACGTCAACTCCCCTTGCGCGGCAAGGTTCACCGGCCCGCTGTCGATGCCAGCATCGGTTGCGGTCTGGACGAAGAGGCGATGCACGTCGTCGCTGTGCACGACCTGCAATCTGCGACCGGCGTCGGTGTCGGAAAAGAGCGCCGAGGCCAATGCTCGGCGCACCCAATTGTCGACTCCTCGGCCGAGGATGGCCGCCGAGCGGATGGCCACCCATTCTGCGCCTGATGCGGCCAGCATCTCCTCGGCGTCGGATTTGTCGCGCCCTTCCGTCGTTTGGTTCGGCGCGTAGACGTATGCGGACGAGGCGAACACGATCCGACGGGCACCGCTTTGGGCCATCGCGTCAAGCACGTTGGCAGTTCCACCAACGTTAGTCTCGCGATCAGTGGCCCAGGCGCAGTGCACGACGACATCCGCGCCGGCGACCGCACGCCGCACCCCCGCTACATCGCGAATGTCGCTCTGGACGAAGTCAGCTGCGCTCGGCCAGCTTTCGGGCCGATTGCGGGCCAGACCGACCACGTCGTAGCCCCGGCTGAGCAGGCGAGCAACAACACCGCGCCCGATTACTCCGCTCGCCCCCGTGACGGCAATCCTGTGGTTAGTCGTCGTCATCGAGGAAGGCGGCATTGACCAGATCGTCGAGATCCATTGTCGCGATGTCGTTTTCTCTGGTCTCGGCCCCGTTGGGCCCGTCGGCCTCGTTCGCCAGGTTGAGCAGCAGGTCCAATACTCCGGCCTGCCGAAGGCGTTTGACCGGAATAGAGGCCACCACACGTTGGATTTCCGCCTCACCCGGTGCTGCTTGCGCCGCCATCTCGGTCGAGGCGCCCGTGAGCTCTTGGCGGAAGTAACCTGCCAGCGCGGCGGAGTTCGGGTAGTCGAAGATGAGGGTCGGGGAAAGCGCCAGCCCGGTGGCGGCTTTGAGCCGGTTGCGCATCTCGACCGCGGTCAACGAGTCAAAGCCCAACTCCTGGAATGCCTTATCGGGATCGATCGACTCTGGGGTGGTGTTGCCCAACACGGTCGCGATATGCGATCGCACCAAATCCAGCAGCACCGCATGCTGCTCATCCTCGGGCAGCCCTTCCAGTCGTTGTAGCAGCGCGGACTTCGACTTGGCAGCGGCCAGCGAATCGTCGACCTGGCGCCTCGCGCGCGCGTTGATCAAGTCGACGAACATCGGTGGCAGGGTGCCCGCGTCGTACTTTGCACGCAGCGCGGTGGTGTCGATACGGGCGGGCAGCAGGAACGGCTCGTCGACCACCATTGCGGTGTCGAGCAACTGCAGCGCCTCGCCTGCGGACATGGCCACGATGCCGTCCCTGGCGAATCTGGCGAAGTCGACAGACGCCAATCCGCCGGTCATTTCGCTGGCTTGGTCCCAAAGGCCCCAGGCCAGCGAGATCGCCGGCAGGCCATGAGCGCGCCGATGCGCAGCCAATCCATCCAGGAAGGAGTTGGCAGCCGCATAGTTCGCCTGACCCGATGACCCCACCAATCCGGCCATCGACGAAAACATCACAAACGCCGACA
>DAIODV010000005.1:0-26518 GCA_036746615.1 Mycobacterium sp. | reverse complement strand
GGAGGCCGGCCCGATGGTGCGCAAGGGCACCATGAAGAGCCAGCCGTGGATCTTGGCCTACGAGGACAACAACGTCGACACCGGCCTGGCGGCCGGGTTCGCCGGGCACGCCCAGATCGGCAAGGGCATGTGGACGATGACCGAGTTGATGGCCGACATGGTCGAGCAGAAAATCGGTCAGCCGAAAGCCGGCGCCAGTACCGCGTGGGTGCCGTCGCCGACTGCGGCGACGTTGCATGCACTGCACTACCACGAGGTCGACGTCGTGGCGGTCCAGAAGGAGCTGGCCGGCAAGAAACGCGCCACGATCGATGAGCTGCTGACAATCCCGTTGGCCAAGGAGCTGGCCTGGGCTCCCGAGGAGATCAAAGAAGAAGTCGACAACAACTGCCAATCCATCCTGGGCTACGTGGTGCGCTGGATCGACCAGGGCGTGGGATCGTCGAAGGTGCCCGACATCCACGACGTCGCATTGATGGAAGACCGTGCCACGCTGCGGATTTCGAGTCAGCTGCTGGCGAACTGGTTGCACCACGGTGTGATCACCGAAGAGGACGTGCGGGCCAGCCTCGAGCGGATGGCTCCGATGGTGGACCAGCAGAACGAGGGCGACTCGAAGTATCGGCCGATGGCACCCGACTTCGACGACAGCATCGCCTTCCTGGCTGCCCAGGAGCTGATTTTGTCTGGGACCCAACAGCCCAACGGCTACACCGAGCCGATCTTGCATCGGCGCCGTCGCGAATTTAAGGCCCGCGCCGATGACTGATTTCGGCCGGGCGCGCATTTACCATCCCAATGACTAGACGCTGCAACTACTTCTGGCGCGCGGGAGAGCATCGGAATGGGTAGGCACAGAGCTCCGGACCCGGACGAGCCCACCAACGAACCGTCGGACGACTATTCCGAAACCCACGATTTCGGCGATCTCGGGGGCTTCCATGAACCCGGCGATGACTACTCCGACCAATTCCCCGACGACCCAGGGTATTTCGACTACACCGAGCCGTCAGGCCGCGATGAGCACGCCGAGGAAGACTTACCCCCCGCCGATGAGGGGCCAGACGACTTCCCCGACTTCCCGCGGCGCGCGGAGGAACCGCCTGCGCCACCGCCACCGCCGCCGTCCGGCGGTCATCGGGGCCTGGCCGACTGGCGCGGCGGTCACCGCAGCGACGGCGGACGACGCGGTGTCAGCATCGGTGTGATCGCAGCGTTGGTCGCGGTCATCGTTGTCGTGGCCGGGGTCATCCTGTGGCGTTTCTTCGGCGACGCGTTATCCAATCGCTCGCACTCCGCCGCGCGCTGCACCGGCGACAAACAGAACGTGGCCGTGATCGCCGACCCGTCCATCGCCGATCACATCCAGCAGTTCGCGGAGCGGTACAACGGATCCGGCGCTCAGGTCGGTGACCACTGTGTCGCGGTCAGCGTCAAATCCGCCGGCGCGGACGCCGTCGTCGGCGGTTTCATCGGGAACTGGCCTGCCGACCTGGGCCAGCGACCTGCGCTGTGGATTCCGGGCAGTTCGGTATCCACTGCGCGGTTGACGGCCGCTGCCGGCAAGGAAACCATCACCGACAGCAGGTCGCTGGTCACCTCGCCGGTCGTGCTCGCGGTGCGGCCCGAATTGCAGCGTGCGCTCGGTGACCAGAAGTGGTCGGCGCTGCCGGACCTGCAGACCAAGTCGGATTCGTTGGCCGCGTTAAAGCTCCCGGCCTGGGGATCGCTGCGACTGGCGCTGCCACTCGGCGGCAACAGCGACGCGGCGTATCTGGCCGGCGAGGCGGTGGCCGCGAGCTCGGTGCCGTCCGGCGCACCGCCGACCGACGGCAGTGGCGCCGTCCGCACTCTCATCGCCGGTCAACCCAAGCTGGCCGACAACTCGCTCGCCGAAGCGATGAATGTGCTTGTGCGGCCCGGTGATCCGGCGACCGCGCCGGTGCATGCGGTGGTTACCACCGAGCAGCAACTGTTCCAGCGTGGCGAATCGCTGCCCGATGCCGGCAGCACGTTGACCTCGTGGCTGCCGCAAGGGCCGGCCGCGGTCGCCGACTATCCCGCCGTGCAGCTCAAAGGGTCATGGCTGTCGCAGGACCAGGTGACGGCGGCCAGCGCGTTCGCCCAGTTCATGCACAAATCCAATCAGCTCGCCGAGCTGGCCAAAGCCGGCTTCCGTGTCGAAGGGGTCAAGCCGCCCAGCAGCGATGTCACGAAGTTCACGGCGCTGCCCTCGACGCTGTCTGTGGGTGACGAGGCGATGCGCGCCACGCTTGCGAATACGGTGACCACACCGTCGAGTGGACCGGCGGCGATCATCATGCTCGAGCAGTCGAGGGTTACCGATGAAGGCGGAAAGACCCGCCTGGCCAATGTGGTTGCTGCTCTTGACGACCGGATCAAGGCGCTGCCGCCCAACTCGGTAATCGGGCTGTGGACGTTCGATGGTAAGGAAGGCCGATCGGAGGTACCGGCAGGTCCGCTGGCCGACGACGTCGACGGCAAGCCACGGTCGGACGTGCTGACGGCTGCACTGGACAAGCAGCACGCGTCGTCCGGTGGCGCCGTGTCGTTCACCACGCTGCGGATGCTCTACAAGGACGCACTCACCAATTATCATGCAGGGCAAACCAATTCGATATTGGTGATCACCGCCGGGCCGCATACCGATCAGACTCTCGGCGGTCAGGGTCTGCAGGATTTCATCAAGGCAAGCATCGATCCGGCCAAGCCGGTGGCCGTCAACGTCATTGACTTCGGCTCGGACTCCGACCGGGAGACCTGGGAAGCCGTCGCAAAGCTGTCCGGTGGCTCCTACCAGAATCTGTCGACGTCGGCGTCGCCTGAACTGGGTACCGCGGTAAGCAACTTCCTGAGTTGATGTTCGGGGCTGCGGTTTAGGGTTTGTCCGGCGATCCGAACCCCAGGAAGTCCAGCGTCAGCCAGGAGTGCTGGCCCCGCGGGTGATCATCGGCCTGGCGTCTGCAGATCATCTGATCCGATTGACCAGATCAATCATTCGACATAGCAGATCCCAGCCAGCTTTATTGGGCACATATGCAATATTTTGCTTTTGTTAGGCAAATTCTCAGGTAATCTCTCAGCTAGTTGTGGCGCGCATCACAACGTCCGAGATCGAGGAGGCGCCAACCATGCAGCACGTACTTCGCCCTTACGCCACTGCTGGAGTCGCCTTAGTCGGTGCCAGCATCATTGCCGTCACTCCGGTCGCGGCACCGTCAATCGCTACGCAGGTGCGGCCAGTCCGACTCGCCGACGCCTGGTCAGACCTGATCACCAACACGGTGACGAACCTGAACAACATCGTCGGTAATGCCAACTTGTCGGACATCTCGCAAGTCTTTGCCGCGCTGTTGACCAACCCGTTCGGGGTGATCGGTGCGGTCACCAACCTCGATCCGACTGTCACCACGGACATCACGTCGCTTCCCGCCACGATCTCGGTGCAGATGCCGCCGGGCCTTGAGCTCGGGATCGCAAACCTCGCGGCATGGGGCGCCACGGCCACCGCGATCAACGACGTTCTTCCACAGGTGGAGAGCAACCCGGCGAACTTGTTCGAGGCCATCGCCACCGTCCTGAACGGCTACCTCAACGGCCAAGACAACATCACCCTGCTGGATGGTGCCATCACCATCCCGGCCTGGAACGGCATCCTCGCTCCCGAAACATCTCTGGACGTCAACCTCAACCTGACCAGCCTGATCGACGCACTCGGGCTGGGCAACACTCCCCTGACCGACCTGGACCTGAGCAGTTTGCTGAGTCAACTCGGGCTGGGCGACCTGACCCTGGGCAGCTTGTTCAGCGATCTTGGCCTGAGCGACAAGGGCCTCGGCACCCTGCTGGCCGGCGCCACCACCCCCGTGACCACGCTGACCGGCTTGTTGAACCTGCTCGGCCTCAACGGACTGGGTGCCGGTGATGGGATCACCCTCGGCTTGACGAACATCCTGCACGGCTTGGGGCTCGATACGAACGTGGACTTGAACACCCTGCCGCTCAGCAGCATCCTGAGCGCGTTCGGCATCAACCCGACCCAGTTGTTGTCGCCGAGCAGCCTGCTGAGTGCGCTGGGGTTGCACACAGGCGACGCGGTGAACGTCAATAGCCTGCTGACCACGCTGGGCCTTAACCCGACCTCCGATATTTCGACGACCGAACTGACCAATCTGCTGAGCACCCTCGGCCTGAACCCGACCACGGATATTTCGGCGACCACGCTGACCAACCTGCTGACGTCGCTCGGTCTGAGCCCATCCGACCCACTCACCGGGAGCACGCTGAATGCCGTGCTGACTGCACTCGGCGCGAACCCGACCGCCGACATCTCGTCGGCTGAGCTGACCAGCCTGCTGACGTCGCTGGGCCTGGACCCGACGAGTCCCCTCTCGACGGCCGCTCTGGATAGCCTGCTGTCTTCGCTGGGTCTCGATACGGGTAGCAATATCACGTCGACCGTCTTGGCCAGTCTCTTGAATGACCTCGGCCTGGGCTCGTCCACCACGGTGTCCACAACTGTGGGCGCATTACTCACCGGCGTGCTGAATGCGTTCCAAATACCGGTCACGGGCCTGATCCAAACAACGCTTAACACGCTGATTGGTCTCATTGGATCGGGCACTGCTCCGTCGGTTGCCACCTTGCTGAACGACCTGGGCATCGCAGCGCTCACCCCGACCGTGGGCAGCCTGCTGACTACTCTCGGCTTGTCGGATACCGCATCGGTCGGCACTCTGCTGGCCGATATGGGGTTGTCGGGCAACGGAGTGCAGGTCGGCACTCTGCTCAGTGATCTCGGCTTGACCGGTGGTGGGCATACGGTCGGTGATCTGTTGAATGCTCTGGGTTCGGGAAGTGGTCCGATCTCGATCGGCAGTTTGCTGGCGGATCTGGGCCTGTCGGGCAATAACGTGTCGATCGGCAGTTTGCTCACGGATTTGGGCCTGTCCGGCAACGGGCTGACCGTCGGTGGTCTGCTGAGTGATCTGGGGTTGTCAGGCAACGCCCTGAGCCTCAACACCCTGCTGACTGATCTGGGCATCGCGCCCGGTTCGGGCCTGACCATCGGTGGAGTGCTGGAAGCGCTGGGCTTCTCCAGTACGACTGGTGATCTGACGCTCGGTGGCTTGCTCAGCGACCTGGGTAACCCCTTCGGGGCGCTGAGCATCACCGATTTGTTGAACGGTCTCAACCTCGGAGACCTGCTCAACGAACTGAACCTTTCCAGCCTGCCGCTGAATTTGAGCGACTTGGGCGACCTGTCCAACCTGACTCTGGGCGACCTGCTTGGCGACCTGGGTCTCGGCGATCTGGCCAACATCAGCGTGGAGCCCTTGGGTGGCTCCGTCACGCTGCTGGCCGACGTCGTGCCGCAACAGATCCTTGCCGCGCTCGGTATGTAGGTACGGCCGGCGCTCGGCCCCAATTTCGGGTATCCAGCAAACCGGACTTTTCGTCCGGATATCAGGATGACCAGTGATTTTATTAGGCACGTGGAGAATTTTTACGTTGTTTCTTAGGCGCGTCTCAGGTAAGGTCCGAACCAAGCTGTGAGGTGCATCACAGTGGACGCCCAACGGAGGAGATGCTGCCATGCAACAAGCACTTCGCCCCTATGCCACCGCTGGTATCGCCCTCGTCGGCGCCAGCATGATTGCTGTCACCCCGGCGGTGGCACCACCAATCGGTGCTCAATTCCGGCCGGTCCAACTGGTCGACGCGTGGTCGGACTTCTTCACTGAGTCGGCTGCCAACTGGCAAAACATCGTCAATGGCGCTGACTCGTCGGCGATTTCGCAAGTCTTCAGCGAGTTCCTGACGAATCCAGGCGGCGTCCTCGAGGCCTTCTCAAACCTCACTCCCACCGTCGTTACCCACCTCACTTCGCTTCCGGGCACGATCTCGGTGGAACTACCACCGGGACTTGAGCTCGCGATCGCAAACCTCGGTGCAACGGCCGCCACGTTTATCGCGCTCGGCGAAGTCGGGCAAGAGTTGACCACTAACCCGTCGGCTGCGTTCGAGGGCATCGCGACTGTCCTGAATGGCTTCTTCAACGGCCAGGAAAACATCAGTCTGCTGAACGGCGCCATCACCATCCCGTTATGGAACGGCATCCTCACCCCCGAACAATCGGTTGGCTTTGACCTCAACCTCACCGCGCTGATCAATGCCTTGGGGCTGGGCAACACCGACATAAGCAGTTTGGACCTGAGCAGCTTGTTGAGTCAGCTGGGGCTCGGCAACTTGACCGTGGGCTCACTGTTTAGCGACCTGGGGCTGAGCAACGACGGCCTGGGCACCCTGCTCGGCAACCCGACGCTGGGCACGCTGCTCGGCGACCTCGGTCTGGGCAACCTCGGATTGGGCAGCTTCAGCTTGACGACTCTGTTGACCGACTTGGGTCTGAACCCCAACGTCGGCGGTGCCGGCCTGGGCGCTTTGCTGGATGATCTGGGACTGGGCAGCATCAAATTGGGTAGTTTGCTCGATCTCAACACCCTTCTCGGGGGGCTCGGGCTAGGGGTATTACTTCAGCCGGTCATCAATGCGTTGACGAACATACCTTTGGACCAGCTGGTCAATGGCGTCACTCTCGGAAACGGCGGCACTCTGGATCTGACTGGTCTGCTGACCGATGTATTCAAGGCGCTGAATATTGCGATTCCGTCGACAGGTCCCTTAAGCCTGACCAGTCTGTTGGGCGATCTGAACATTGAGAACCTGAGCGTCGGCAGCCTGCTGAACGGCGTGACCCTCGGTGACCTACTGAAGGACCTCGGCGTTGCTAGCCTGCCGGTAGACCTGCCGAACTTGGGCGACCTGTCCGGGCTGACCCTGGGTGGCCTGCTCGGCGACCTCGGTCTTGGCGATCTGGCCACCGTCAGTGTTGCGCCGATCGGCGGCCTGGTCACCGAGCTCGTCGACACCGTGCCGCAGCAAATCCTCGCCGCGCTGGGGATCTAGCTCAGCTGTAGGCCTCAACCGGCGGGCAGGAGCACACCAGGTTGCGGTCGCCGTAGGCGCCGTCGATGCGGCGCACCGGCGGCCAGACCTTGGGCCGAAATTCCCGGCCGAGCGGGTAGGCGGCCTGCTCGCGGGTGTACGGGTGCTCCCATTTGTCGACCACCAGGCACTCGGCGGTATGCGGTGCGCCGCGCAGCGGGTTGTCGTCGACCGACCACTCCCCTGCACCGACCCGGTCGATCTCGGCCCGGATGGCGATCATTGCGTCGCAGAACGCGTCGATCTCGTCCAGGCTCTCGCTCTCGGTGGGCTCTACCATCAGCGTGCCGGCCACCGGGAAGCTCATGGTCGGCGCGTGAAAACCATAGTCCGCCAAGCGTTTTGCGACGTCGTCGACCGTCACGCCGGTGGACTTGGTGATCGGCCGCAGGTCCAGGATGCACTCATGGGCGACCATGCCGTTTTCGCCGGTGTACAGAACCGGGTAGTACTCGTCGAGCCGGCGGGCGATGTAGTTGGCAGACGCGATTGCAACCAGTGACGCCAACCGCAAACCCGGTGCGCCCATCATCCGGATGTACGCCCAGGTGATCGGCAAAATCGATGCCGACCCGTAGGGCGCCGACGACACCGGCGGTCCCTGCGGCAATTCGGGCGCGTACGGATGCCCCGGCAGGAACGGCGCCAGATGCGAGCGCGCCGCCACCGGCCCGACGCCTGGACCGCCGCCGCCGTGCGGGATGCAGAAGGTCTTGTGCAGGTTCAGGTGGCTGACGTCGCCGCCGAACTTCCCCGGCCGGGCCAGCCCGACCAGCGCGTTGAGGTTGGCGCCGTCGACGTATACCTGCCCGCCCGCGTCATGAACGGCGGCGCAGATCTCGGCAATGTCGTGCTCGTACACGCCGTGCGTCGACGGATAGGTGATCATCAGCGTCGACAGCCGCTCGGCGTGCTCGCCGACCTTGGCGCGCAAATCGTCGAGGTCGACATCGCCGTTATCGCGGCAGGCCACTACGACCACGCGCATGCCGGCCAGCGCTGCCGATGCGGCGTTGGTGCCGTGTGCGCTCGACGGGATCAGACAGATGTCACGTTGCGGTTCGCCGCGGCTGGCGTGGTAGGCGTGGATCGCCAGCAGCCCCGCGTACTCGCCCTGCGATCCCGCGTTGGGTTGCAGCGAGACCGCGTCATAGCCGGTCATCTGCACCAGCCAGGTCTCCAGATCGGCGATCAGGCGCCGCAGGCCAGGGGTGTCCGATGCCGGGGCGAACGGGTGCTGATGTGCAAACTCCGGCCAGGTGATCGATTCCATTTCGGCGGCGGCGTTGAGTTTCATCGTGCAGGAGCCAAGCGGAATCATGCTGCGGTCCAACGCAAGATCTTTGTCCGCCAGCGAGCGCAGATAGCGCATCATCGACGTTTCGGTGCGATAGCGAGTGAACGCCGGATGGGTGAGAAACTCCGAGGTCCGCGTCGCGATGTCGACAGTCGCCGGCTTGGCGGCCGATACGCCGAAAGCCTCGAGGACCGCCGCGACGTGCTCGTCGGTAGTGACTTCGTCGCAGGCCACCGACACATGGTCGGCGTCGACACGCCACACGTTGATGCCGTTGGCCTTGGCGGCCGCGACCACCTCGTCGGCGCGCCCGGGGACTCGGGCCAGCACCGTGTCGAAGTACGTGTCATACACCAGCGCGGCGCCGAGTGCGGCACCGATCGTCTCGGCATGGGCGTGCACTCGGCGGGCGATGCCGGCCAGCCCGTCGGCGCCGTGATAGCTGGCGTACATCGCCGCCATCACCGCCAATAGCACCTGCGCGGTACAGATGTTGCTGGTCGCCTTGTCCCGGCGGATGTGCTGTTCGCGCGTCTGCAGCGCCAATCGGTAAGCCGGCGATCCGTCGGCGTCGACCGAAACACCGACCAGTCGCCCGGGCAGTTGACGGGCATGCTTGGTGTGCACCGCGAGGTAGCCGGCATGGGGACCGCCGAAACCCATTGGCACACCGAATCTTTGGGTGTTACCGAAAGCTACGTCGGCGCCGATCTCTCCCGGCGGGCTCAGCAACGTCAGCGCCAGCAGGTCGGCGCCGAAGGCCACCAAGGCTCCGCGATCGTGTGCCTGCGACACCAATGCCGACCAGTCGGTGACTCGCCCGCTCGCACCGGGCAGCTGCGCGATGACGCCGAAGAACTCGCCGTCCGGCAGGCCGTCACGCAGATCCGCGGTGACGATCTCGATACCCAATGGCTCGGCGCGGGTGGCCAGCACCGCGGCGGTCTGCGCGAACACGTCGACGTCGACAGCCAGCCGGTTGGCAGTGTCTTTGACCGCCCTGTGCATCAGCGTCATCGCTTCGGCGGCCGCGGTGCCCTCGTCGAGCATGGACGCGTTGGCTACCTCGAGACCGGTCAGGTCGGCCACCATGGTCTGGAAGTTCAGCAGCGCTTCCAGCCGGCCCTGGCTGATCTCCGGCTGGTACGGGGTGTAGGCGGTGTACCAGGCCGGGTTCTCCATGATGTTGCGCAGCAACACCGGCGGCGTCAGCGTGTCGTAGTAACCCTGCCCGATCATCGATACCGGGTCGGTGTTGGTGTCGGCCAGCGCCCGCAGCTCGGCCAGCGCCTGCGCCTCGCTTGCCGGCGGGGGCAGCTGATCCAGCCCGGGCGCCGCGCCGGTGTCGGTCAATTGGTCGAGGATGCCGGCAGGCACCGCGCGACGCGCCAACTCCTCCAAGGAGTCGACGCCGATGACCTCGAGCATGGCCTCAACGGCGTCGCGGTCCGGGCCGATATGCCGGTCGGCGAAAAGCGGGTTCGTGTGGTCGGACACTGGCAGACAACTCCTGACGTGAGGCGGAACTGCACGTGGTGCGTTCCTCTCCCTCTGTCGTCTACCCGATCCGGGCGCCTGAGAGATTCAACATCCGCGGCGACGCGGTGTCTTTCCCCATGGGCGGGCGACCCCACTGCAGGCCACCGCTTTCCAGAGGCATCGGGGTCTCGCGCGGTCCGGGTGCCTGAGAGGTTGACGGAGAGGTGTTGCTCCTTCGGCGTCCGTGACTGGCAGCCACGGAACTCTCCCGCGCAAGGGCGATGCAGTGCCGATACTACCGCTAAGCAGCTTGACGGCGCGCTTCTCGCTCGCCGGGGTGGTGTCCCGGGCGTTGCGGCAAGATGATGATCGCCGTGACGATCAGTGCCGCCAGCACCGCGGACGCCAGCGGGCGGCTCACATCCAATCCGCCGTTGCTGACGGGCTTGTCCAGGAAGTCGCCGATGGTTGCGCCGAGCGGCCGGGTGAGGATGAAGGCGACCCAGAAGAGCGTGACGCGCGAAACGTTGGTCCAGAAATACAGGCCTGCCACCGCGACGAGCCCTGCGCCGAACACCAACGCGCCACGTTCGTAGCCAATCCCACCGGTGTCGGCGAGCCAGTCACCGAGCGCAGTGCCCAGCGTCTGCGAAAACGTGATCGTCGCCCAGTAAAAGCCCTCTGCTTTCGGCGTCGTAACCGTGTCTACCGCCACCGTTCCCGCCGACCAACGCCAGAGGCCCAAGGTGGCCAGCACACAACACAACAGCACCAGCGATCCACCGGTGTAGCCGATCCCAAGCGAACGGTCGGCGAAGTCGGCCAACGTGGTACCGAACGTCGTCGAGGCGACGATCGTCGCCCAGTAGAGAACCGGATGGAATCGCTTGGCGGAGATCTGCGCGGCGACCAGCAGCACGAGCGCCCCAGCGAAAAGCGCGACACCGGCCAGATAGCCCCAGTTCAGCGTCATCGTCACCGTGTCGCCGGCCGTCTCGCCGAGCGTCGTCGCCAGGACCTTGATCACCCAGAAGCCCAAGGTGACTGCAGGCACCTTGCTCAGCACCTGCTTCGTAACCTCATTCACCGGGCCGACGGTACGCAATCCATTAAACAAGACCCTGAAGCGACGCTGAGATCGCCGGTGAGTTCGGGTTAACCGATCTTGCGGTCGCGGTGCTTGCGCCGGGAGGCGAGCTCGTCTTCCGGCGCGGCGATCGACTCGCCGCCGTCAGCGCGCTCGCCGGGGAAGTCCGCGATAGCGCCGGTCAACTCGCGCATGGCTCCGGAGACGGCGATGCCGAACACGCCCTGGCCGCCCTGCAGCAAGTCGACGACCTCTTCGGCCGAGGTGCACTCGTAAACCGTGGTGCCGTCGGAGAACAGCGTGATGTTGGCCAAATCCTGCACGCCGCGCTGGCGCAGATGGTCGACCGCGACGCGGATGTTGTGCAGCGAGATGCCGGTGTCCAGCAACCGCTTGACGATCTTGAGCACCAGAATGTCTTTGAATGAATACAGCCGCTGGCTGCCGGATCCCGCCGCACTGCGAATCGATGGCACCACCAGCGATGTGCGTGCCCAGTAGTCCAGTTGGCGGTAGGTGATGCCGGCGATTTGGCACGCGCTCGGGCCGCGATAGCCGACCAGTTCGTCGGGCACTGAATCGTCGGGGAACAGTCCGGCTTGCACAGGTTCGCGGATGGCTGGTTCCGGGTGGCTTGCTGCGGTGTCGTCGATCGCGGTGACGGACTCGAGGTCCAACTGGTCGTGGCGTGGTTGGTCTCCCACGGTGCTTCCTCTCGCCGATCACGCTCGTTAGCGGGCTGCCGGTAGCCGCGATTGCTCAGCCGAGTGCTTGTGAGCATACGCTTTTCGACACGCTGTGGTGTTCTGAAACTAATCCCGTACTAATCAGTCGCGATCAAAGTATGGCGGTCTTAGTCGACGACTCCACGCTATCCAGCGCGCGTGTCGAGGTCGAACGCGCAGATGAGACGCATCCGTGATGTTGGCAGCGTCGATAGGAGGCGCTTGACGTGCAGCGCAGTCGCTAGGTGGCCTTGAAATCGTCGGGCGAAACGCTGTCCAAAAATTCTTTGAACTTTTCGACTTCGTCCTCGCGGACCGCGGTCGAGGGCTCGTCGTCGCTCTCGTCGGGAATCAGCAAGCCCGCCTCCGCGAGAACCGCCTCTTCGACATAAATCGGGACGCCGACCCGTAAAGCGATGGCCACCGAGTCCGATGGCCGCGCCGAAACGGTGATGTTGCGGTCGAAGATCAGATCGGCGTAGAAGGTCCCTTCCTGCAAGTCGACGATTCGCACCTCTTTGAGCGAATGGCCAAGTGCGGCAATGAGATCCCGGATCAAATCGTGCGTAAGCGGGCGCGGCGGCTCGACTCCCTGCTGTTCAAGGGCGATCGCTGCAGCCTCGGATTGTCCGATCCAAATCGGAAGATACCGGTCACCGTTGGCCTCACGCAGCAACAGCACTGGCTGGTTCTGCGGCTGCTCGACGCGAATGCCGACGACGCGAACTTCACCCATCTGTGCCTGCCCTCCGCACGTGCTGCCGTGTCCCAATCAGACCTGGCCCGACGCCGCGGTGGAAGACCAAACTTTTCCACGGCCGCCGGCCACCAAGCTGTCGAGAAAAGTCTAGTCCTTTAGCGGTGCAGAACGTCGCGCACTGCCGACTTGATCAACGAGGTATGCAACGTGATTGCGAGTGCGGCAACTTCTCGTGCCAGGTCATCGGCGCGGTCACGGGCGCCGGTCTTGCCGGCCTTGCCAAGCGGACCGGCGATTTGCGCGATCAGGTCGGACTGCCGATCAGCGGCCGAGCGGAATGCTCGTAGGTGGCGCGGTTCGACGCCGTACTCGGCGAGGGCCCGGGCGCACTGCAAGATCACGACCGCGTGCTCGTCAAAGAACCCGGCCGGCCCGGTGGTGATCACGCCCGCTTTGAGCAGCGCGGTCAACAGCTCGGCGTCAACCCCTGAGCGTTCGAGCAGATCTTCGCGGCTCAGCCGGATGCGCGTCGGTGCTACTGCCGCAGGATCCGAGCCCGGCTCAGCGGGTTCGTCGCTGCCGACGGACACCAATCGCGGTACACCGTAAGGAGATCCGGCGAGCGGCAACTCGCCATCCGGCTGGGCGTCTAGCTGGGCTTTGATCACTTTCAGCGGCAGGTACTGGTCGCGCTGCGCCGTCAGGATGAAGCGCAGCCGAGCGCAGTCGTAAGCCGTGAACCGGCGATAACCCGATGCCGCGCGCTGCGGTGTGACGAGACCCTCGGCTTCCAAGAAGCGGATCTTGGAAATCGTCACGTCCGGAAAGTCTGGCCGTAGCAGGTCGAGGACCGCTCCGATCGACATCCCGGCAAGCGCGGGGGTCTCGGGCGCGGTCACTAGCTTCCCGGCCCTCCGTCGTCGTCACCAACCTTGGGCCCGGTCAAAAAGACCAGCCGGAATTTGCCGATCTGAACCTCGTCGCCGTTTGCCAGCACCGCCGAATCGACGGGTTCCCGGTTGACATAGGTGCCGTTGAGGCTGCCGACGTCCACGACCTGAAACTCATCGGATTCCAACCGGAATTCCGCGTGCCGGCGGCTGACGGTCACGTCGTCGAGGAAGATATCGCTGTCGGGATGGCGGCCGGCCGAGGTGGTCGGCTGGTCGAGCAGGAAGCGAGACCCAGCGTTGGGTCCCCGTTTGACGACCAGCAACGCCGAACCGACCGGCAGTCCCTCGACGCCCGACACCGCGCTCTCGGTGCCCGCTTGTGCGGGAGCGTCCAGTTCGTTGAGGAAGTCGGCGCGGAAGACCGATGTCGTCTCCACGGTGACTTCATCAGAGGTCTGGTCGTTGTCCTTCTCCGTCACCCGCTGCTCCTCACTGGCCGCTGCTGCGTCGTCTGGTTGGGCCCGCTCGACCGGCTTCCCACCCGCCTCGACCGTCGATGTGTTGACCGTACCGCGCACCGGAGCCCAATGTGCCTTCCCCCGCCGGATCGGCGGCGTGTACAGGCGTGTTCAAATGCCCGGCGAACCATAACAAGGGTCATTCCGCTAGTGTGCCGCGGTAGGCCTCGGCGTCCAGCAGTGCCGCGAAGTCCTTCTCGAAGGATCCACCGTCGACTTCCAGCTCGATCAGCCACCCGGCGCCGTAGGGATCGGAATTGACCAGCTGCGAGTTGCCATCCAGATCGCTGTTGACGGCAACAACTTTCGCTGAAATCGGGGCGAACAAATCCGATACCGATTTGGTCGACTCGACCTCGCCGAAGGATTCTCCAGCGGTCACCTCGGTACCGACATCGGGCAGCTGGACGAACACGACGTCGCCAAGCGCCGACTGTGCGTAGTCCGTGATCCCGACCCGAACGGTGTTGTCCCCGGTGAGGCGAACCCATTCGTGGTCGGCGGTGTAGTGCAAGTCGGGCGGGATTTCGCTCACGGTGTTCCTGTTCTACTCGATCGCTGTCGGGCCAATCATTTTCCTGGCTGAGCGTATTGGCGAGGTTTTGGTTGCCGCAAGGCGGTGACGTCGACTTTGTCGCTTTGCTGGACAGACATGGTGCCCCCGACGCGTTTGACACTGTCGACTGCGCCGCCGGGAATGTTCATCGCCGCTGCCAGTGTGGGCGGATCACCAATGGCCAGAATCGAATACGGCGGTATAAGGGTTTTGCCGTCGACGGTCAGTGCGCCGGGAGCGCCGACGATCCAGGTATCGACACCGGCTCGGACTACTTGATGGCCGTCGCCGATCTGGATTGCCTCTGCGCCGGCGGCCCGCAATTCGTTGATCACGTCGAGCATCGCTTGCGGCGCCACACCCGGTCCGGGGTCCTCGATCCGCACGGCGACACCCGGACCGGTGGCCCCGACGGTGCCGATCAGGATCGACAGCGCGCCGAGCCGGGCCTGGGCGTTTTGAATCGCGGCCTGATCGCTGCTGCCTGACGCCTGCAGTGCGGACAACGTGCGTTGTAACTCGGCGACTTCGGTGTTTAGCGTCGCCTCGCGTTGGTGCAGTGAATCCAGCAGTACCAGCAGATCTGCCGGGCGGGCGGTGTCCAGCGAGTCGCCGGAAGTGTTCTGGCGGACCTGGGTGGCGATGGCGACGCCAAGCAGCACGCAGAGCATTGCCGCCAACGTGCCAAAGATCGTGCGGCCGCGTCGGAGCATGCCCAGAAAGCCACGCGGCTGCAGTTCCCCGATTTCGGGTCGCGGCTGGTGCGGCGGCAGCTCGTGCCGGCCGTGCTGCGCCTCGTCGGCTTTGGCTTCCGACGCGTTATCTTGCGGTGTGCCTTCGGGATTGGGGTCGTTCACGTGGGCCTCATGGAAGTTACGCCCCGAACAGCCGGCGCCGCAGCGCGGCGGCGTTACCGAAGATGCGGATGCCGAGCACGACGATGATCGCGGTCGACAGCTGTGTGCCGACGCCCAACTTGTCGCCGACATAGACGATCAGTGCGGCGACCAAAACGTTGAACACGAATGACACCACGAAAACTTTCGGGTCGAAAATCCGCTCCAGATAGGCCCTTAACCCGCCGAATACCGCGTCGAGCGCGGCGACGACCGCGATCGGCAAGTAGGGCTGGACGACTTCCGGCACGCTGGGATGGAACACCAACCCCAGCACGATCCCGACCACCAGCGCCGCGATACCGATCATCGGTGCTCTTCTCCCCTTTGCAGTTTCAGCACTAGGACCCAATCTTCTTGGCGAACTTGACATCTCGGGCCGCCCCGGCCGGCAGCGTAAGACCGTCGCGGGCGCTGACGTCAACGCCGACGCCGTAAGACGCCTCCAAGAGGCGCAGCCGGCGCAGGCCGGGACTGTTGTCGAAGACATCCTGCATCGAGTGCGGGGGTCCGACTGCCAAGACGGTGTATGGGCTGCTGATCGGATTATTGTCGACCAGAATCGCGCCGCCTGCCTGCCGGATGGTCACGTTCGGTCCGATTCGGACACCGCCAACCGAAATTGCTTCCGCGCCGCTGGCCCACAACGAATTGACCACCAGCTGCAGATCCCGATCGAGAATGATCTGCCGACTACCAGCCACCCGCTGCTTGGACACGTCGGAGAGATTCGGGCCAAGTCCGGGGTCGGTGACCGTCAGGCTCAGACCCGGACCGGTGACCGGGGTACTGGCGGCGGCGAGGCTGAGCCGGTCGAGGTCGGCCAGCAATCGCTGGCCGGCGGCGTTCTCGGCCAATGCCCGCCGCTGAACGTCATCGCGTTGGGCGGTAAGTGCGTTGCGGCGCGCCGTTAAGTCGCTTGTTGTGGTTTCTTCTGAGCGCACGCTGCCCGCCAGCACTCGTTGTTCGGCGCTGACCCCGGGCGCGACCAGCCGAGCCTGCGCGACAGCACCGGCGAACACCGTGGCTACCAGCAGCGCCGCCAACGCCTCCCAGACCCAGGTCGAAACGCGTGCTCGACCGCTCGGCGGCACGCTCGAGCTCTCCCGCTTGGCCGCGGCGGCCGCGTAACCGGGATCGAGGTGCTCGGAGAGCAGGGCACGCAACAGCGACGGCACGGGAATGAACTCTGGCTGCCCCGCCTCGTGTGCGTTGAGGCCCGCGTGCGGGTCGTAACCACCGAGCGCCTGGTCAGCCATCGACATCTGCCCTACTCGTCAGCGGTTTTCGCCGTCCGGCGCGCACCGGAGGCAGCCGGCGCATCACCAACACCACCTGTACCGCATACAACACGAACGACCACAGGTACATGTACAGGCCCCAGATCAGAAATGCCCAACCGCAGGCCAGCACAATGCGACTCCACAACGCATCCCATTGCCCCAACAGGATCAGCGGAAACGCCGACATCAGTGCGAAAGTCGCCGCCTTGCCGAGATAAAGCACCGGCAGAGCAGTGAACCCGCGGGTGCGCAGCAGGGGCAGCTCCGCGGCCAGCAGCAGATCGCGGGCGAGCAGCACGGCGATAATCCACCACGGGATGATGCCGCGTATCCCGAAGACGATCGGAATGGTCACCATGTAGAGCCGGTCAACCGCCGGATCGAGCAGCTCCCCCAGCTTCGATGACTGGTTCAGCAGGCGGGCGATCTTGCCGTCGGCCCAGTCGGATGCACCGCTGAACATCAGCACGGCCACAGCCCAGGCATTGGCGTGGGCAACCAGCAGCAGGTAGATGAAGACCGGGATCAGCACCAACCGAATCCCGCTGAGCACATTGGGCACGGTCAGCAGCCGGTCGCGCTCCATGAGCCGTGACCTTATCGGAAGATGCCAGGCAGGCTCAGTGCGGAAAGCGAGTCGTCGGACAACGGGTTGTCGTGCACCATGTACGTCCACGTCGACGTCGGGCGGGCCAGCTTGGACAGGTCCACGCCAGGCTCGTCTTCGATCGTCGGCGACGTTTCGAACGTCTGCTGGGCCGCTTCGATCGCGTCGGCGGCCAGGTGGGCAAACGCATCCACGGCCATGCGGTGGAATTCGTCCAGCGGGTTCTGCCGACCCAGCGCGCGCAGGTGGATGCTTTCCCGGATGTCGGCCAGGTAGGCAAGGTGATCGGCCCAGCCGCGGTCGAGGTGATAGAGCATGATCAGCCGGCAGATCGTTTCCAGCCGGTCTTCCGACAGGGTCTCGGCGAGCTTCTCGTACCGTTCGGGCGCCAGCTCGGCGAGCTCTTCGCGGGCGGCGGCGGTACTGAGCAGTGTGTTGCGCCGCTCCACGATGATCGCGCGTTGCTGAGCGATCAACTGGTTGTAGCGCCAGGTGTTCGCATGTACGTCGAGCAACCGTCCCTCGGCGACCCGCTGGGCGTGATCGAGTAGCCCCGCCGCCTTGTTGCTGACGATGCGGCCGTCCTCGTCGGTCTGCGTCGGCAGCTTGTTGGGTTCGAGGTTTGCCGCGGCGACGTCGTCTTCCCAGCTGGAGAAGAACACCGACGACCCGGGATCGCCCTGGCGGCCGGCGCGCCCGCGCAGCTGGTTGTCCAACCGCTCGGTGTTGTGCCGGCCGGTGCCGATCACATGCAACCCACCGAGTTCGACGACCTTTTCGTGGTCGGCTTCGTCGGAGCCGCCCAGCCGGATGTCGGTACCGCGGCCGGCCATCTGGGTCGAGACGGTGACGGCCCCGAGCTTGCC
Source organism: Mycobacterium sp. (assembly GCA_036746615.1). GTDB lineage: Bacteria > Actinomycetota > Actinomycetes > Mycobacteriales > Mycobacteriaceae > Mycobacterium. The sequence goes on along the minus strand of DAIODV010000005.1, from coordinate 8,582 downwards.
GGCCTCGGCGATCACCCGGGCTTCCTCGGCGTCGTTTTTCGCGTTGAGCACCACTGCGGGCACACCGCGACGCTGCAGCCGATGGTGCAGCTCTTCGGATTCGGCCACGTCGCGGGTGCCGACCAGCACCGGCTGGCCGGTCTCGTGCACGTCGATGATGTGGGCGATGATCGCGTCGTTTTTCGCCGCGGCGGTGATGTACACCCGGTCGGTCTCGTCCTCGCGGATGTTCGGTGTGTTCGGCGGTATCTCGGAAACGCCGAGCTTGTAGAACTGCCGCAGCTGCTCACCGGCGGCCAGCGCGGTGCCGGTCATACCGCACACCGTCGGGTAGCGATTGATCAGGGCCTGCACCGTGATGGTGTCCAGCACCTCGCCGGTCTCGGTGGTCTCGATGCCCTCCTTGGCCTCGACCGCCGCCTGCAAACCGTCGGGCCAGCGTTGCAGCTGGGCGATGCGACCGCGGGAGGCGTTGATCAAGTGCACCGCGTCGTCGCGCACGATGTAGTGCACGTCGCGGTGTAACAAGACATGCGCATGCAGCGCGACGTTGACCTCGGTGAGCGTGGTACCGACATGCTCTTCGGAGTACAAATCGATTCCGCCGAGCCGCTTTTCGACTTTGTGCGCACCCGCCTCGGTCAGGTGGACGTTGCGGCTGTCGGCGTCGGTGTCGTAGTCCTCGCCGGCTTGCAGCTCACCGACCAGCCGAATGATCTCCAGCCGCGGCGTCTCCCGGTGGCTGGTTCCCGCCAACACCAGCGGGACCAACGCCTCGTCCACCAGAACCGAGTCGGCCTCGTCGATCAGTGCCACGTCGGGGTTCGGCGACACCAGGTCGGCGACATCGGTGACCAGCTGGTCGCGCAGCACGTCGAAGCCGATCTCGTTGACCGAGGCGTAGGTGACATTGCACTTGTATGCCGCGCGCCGCTCGTCGGCCATTGATTCAGCAGTGACCCAGCCGACGGTCAGGCCCAGTGCCTCGAGCAGCGGACCCATCCACTCGGCGTCGCGGCGGGCCAGGTAGTCGTTGATCGTGACGACGTGAACGTGTCGGCCGCCCAACGCATACCCTGCGGCGGCAATCGCTCCGGCCAGCGTTTTGCCTTCGCCGGTTGCCATTTCGATCACGTCGCCGGCCAGCATGCGCAGCGCGCCCAGCAGCTGCACATCGAACGGCCTTAGCTCCGTTGCGCGTTCGGCCGCTTCCCGCGCGATCGCGAGGAACTGCGGGATGTCGTCGGCTTCGGCGAGGTCATCGAGATCGAGCAGGCTTGCGGCTTTGCGCAACTGTTCGTCGTCGAGGTCGGCTGCTTTCTCCTCGTACTCCGCTGACGCATTGGCTTGGGCCAGGGAACGGCTCTGATTCTTCTCCGCGCTGGCACCAAGCAGCCGCCAGAATCGGCTACTGAGGCGCCCCGACGAAGCGGTGGTGGACTTTGGCACAGCTCAACGGTACGTCAGGAGCGTCACGCCAGATTTGACCGGCGGGGATAGGCGACTTCGGGATCGGTCAGCACGTTGACGACGGCAGGGAGCCCACTGCCGAAGGCACGTTTCAACGCGGGCCGAAGCTCGTCGGGCGTGGTGACCAGTTCGCCATGTCCACCCAGCGCCCGTACCACCTCGTCGTAGCGGGTCTCGGGACGCAGCTCGGCCACGACGGAATAGCCGTACAACGCTTTCATCGGGTGGTGCTCCAGAGCCCAGATGCCGTTGTTGCCGATCAGCGAAACGACGGGAATGTTATGCCGCGCCAGCGTGTCCCATTCCATGCCGCTGAACCCGAAAGCGCCGTCGCCTTGCAGCAAGACGACCTGGCGGTCGGGCCGAGCCAGCTTGGCGGCCAGCGCATAGCCCGGACCCGACCCGAGACAGCCGAACGGGCCGCTGTCGAGCCAGGCCCCCGACACATAGCTGTCGATGACTCGGCCTGCATAGGAGCCGAAATCGCCGGCGTCGACGACGATGATCGCGTCGCGGTCCAGCATGGGCGCCAGCTCGGCGTAGACGCGCATCGGATGCAGCGGGCTGCGGTCATCGGCCAGTTCGGCGTGCTCGCGGTCTCGGGCCGCGGTCTCGGTTGCCCGCAACTCGGCGACCCAGTCGTCGTGGCCGGCTTGCTTCGTTTCGCCCAGCGCCGCCAGAGTCGCCGACAGGTCGCCGTAAAGACCGGCGGCGATCGGGCGAGGATGCTCACGGTCAGGTTGGGCCCGGTCGGCAACGATCAGCTGAGCTTCTGGTCCGAACACCCCGCCGAAGCCCAGCCGGAAGTCCATCGGCACTCCTACGACGATCGCAACGTCGGCCTCTCCCAAGGCTTTTGAGCGTGCCCGCGAGAACGCCACCGGATGATCCGCGGGCACTGTGCCGCGCGCCATGCCGTTCATCAGCACCGGTATCCGTCGCCGCTCGGCCAGCTGCAGCAGCGCCGCCTCGGCGTGACCCCACCACACGTTGGTGCCCGCCATGATCACCGGGCGTCGCGCGGCGGCCAACAGGGCGGCCGCGCGGTCGAGCGCGTCACCGTCAGCCTGCGGTGGCGCCGGCAAGTCGGTCAGCGCGCCGGGCCGTCCGTCGTCGGCGGCGACGGAGAAGACGTGGTCCATCGGAAAGTCGACGAACGCCACACCCGACGGCGCGCCGACTGTGGCGCGCAGCGCCTCGTCGACGAGCCCGCAGACGGCTTCGGCCGACGGCGCGGTGGCGGCGAATCGGGTCAGCGGCGCGACGAACGGAACATGGTCGATCTCCTGCAGCGACCCCATCCCCCAACGCCCCGCCGGCGCGCGACCACCCAGAACCAGCAGCGGCGAGGAGTTCTGCTGGGCGGCGGCCATCGCGCTCATCCCGTTGGTGACGCCCGGGCCCGCGGTCAACGCGGCCACCCCTGGCTGGCGAGTCACCTTCGACCAGCCTTCGGCCGCGAAGGCGGCGGTCTGCTCGTGGCGGGTGTCGATCAATCGGATGCCCTCGCTGCGACACCCGTCGTAGATGGAAAACAAATGACCACCCGACAGCGTGAAGATGGTGTCGATCCCGCTGGCTTTCAGCCGGCGGGCGACCAGCCGGCCCGCGTGAAAGGTGTTGTCGGCCTCAGTGCCCATCCGCTGAGCCTAACCACCGGGAGTCAGCCTGAACCGGCCTGCTGCGGTAGCTTCGCGGGATAGTTCACGCACACCGAGGAGCAGGCGCACTGTGGAGCCGTTCAAGCCATCGATCGACTGGGGTCACGCGCTGGCCGATTCATTTTCCTGGGTGGCGCTGGCCTGGGTGATCAGCGCGGTTAGCGCGATCGTCGTGCTGGCGCTGCTGCGAGCGCTCACCCCGTGGGGCCGCCAATTCTGGCGGATCACTGGCGATTACTTCGGCGGCCGGCCTAGCTGGCGGGTGTGGGTGATGCTCGGGGTGCTGCTGTTGTCGGTCGTCATCTCTGTGCGCCTCAACGTGTTGTTGAGCTACCAAGCTAATGATCTGAGTTCGTCCGTGCAGACCGCCGTGCAGGGCATGGCCATTCACGACAAGGCTGTGAAACAGTCTGGCGTAGACGGCTTTTGGATGTCGCTCTTGCATTTCTCGATCATGGCGGTGATATTCATCGCCCGCTTCGTGCTCGACATCTATCTGACTCAGCGCTTCATTGTCGCGTGGCGGGTTTGGCTCACCGAGCGGCTGACCGGCGACTGGCTGGAGGGAAGGGCGTATTACCGCGGCCGGTTCATCGACAGCACGATCGACAACCCTGACCAGCGTATTCAGCAAGACATCGACGTGCTCACGGCCAATGTGGGTGCCACCCCCAACGTGCCGTCCAACGGCACCGGCAGCCTGCTGTTGTTCGGTGCAATCAACGCCATGCTGTCGGTGGTGTCGTTCACGGCGATTCTGTGGAACCTGTCCGGAACACTGACCGTGTTCGGTGTCCACGTGCCGCGGGCGATGTTCTGGATCTTGATCTTCTACGTGTTGGTCGTGTCGATTGGCGGCTTCTGGATCGGGCGGCCGCTTATCGGACTGAGCTTCCGCAACGAGCTCACCAACGCCGCCTTCCGTTATGCGCTGGTGCGGGTCCGCGACGCCGCCGAGGCGGTGGGCTTCTACCGCGGCGAGCGCGCCGAACGCGCGCAGTTATTCGGCCGGTTCCGGCTGATCATCGACAACTATCTGCGGTATGTGAACCGGACCGTCCGCTGGTTCGGCTTCAACGTGTCGATGAGCCAGGCGATCGTGCCGCTGCCCTGGGTGCTCCAGGCGCCGCGGTTGTTCGCCGGTCAGATCAAGTTCGGTGACGTCACACAGACCGCGGCGGCGTTCGGCAACGTCAGCGACGGGCTGTCCTTCTTCCGCATGGCCTACGACCAATTCGCAAGCTATCGCGCAGCAATCATCCGACTCGACGGTCTGGTCGTGGCTGACGAAAAGGCTCGCGAACTGCCCGAATTGCTCGTCAGATCAAGCGCCGACGGCGATGTCTCCATCGAGGGCGTCGAGGTGCGCACTCCGGACGGCGACCAGCTCATCGACACCCTCGACGTGCACTTGTCGACCGGCGACGCGCTGGTCATCACCGGGCCGTCGGGCAGCGGAAAGACCACCCTGCTGCGCAGCCTCGCCCAGCTCTGGCCATACGCGACCGGAACACTGCGCCGACCCGATGGCCGCGAAACCATGTTTCTGTCGCAGCTTCCTTACATCCCGCTGGGTGATCTACGAGCCGTGGTGTCTTATCCGGCCGCCGAGGGCGACGTGCCGGACGCTGAACTCCGCGACATGATGAACCGGGTTGCGTTGGGGCACTTGGTCGATCGGCTCGACGATGTCAAGGATTGGGTGAAAGTTCTTTCCCCCGGCGAGCAGCAACGGGTCGCGTTCGCGCGGGTTTTGCTGACCAAGCCGAAAGCGGTGTTCCTCGATGAAGCGACGTCGGCGATGGATGAGGGGCTGGAGCTGGCGATGTATCAGCTGCTGCGCAGCGAGTTGCCAAACACCGTCGTGGTCAGTGTCAGCCACCGCAGCACGGTCGAACATCACCACAATCAGCGGCTGGAGCTGATCGGCCAGGGCCAATGGCGGCTGGGCCCGCTGGAAGGCGAGCCGGCGCGCGTCTAAACGCTTGCCGCAGCGTGGGTTCCGGCTGGGCCTAGTGCGCCTACACTCCCGCGGCGCCGGCCGCCGCGGGGGGTCCGGCGCGGCGGCCGAAGAACGATCCTTCACCGAGCTGCGTACCGCTGGCATAGCCCTTGCCGTCCTGGGCGATGTTCGACGCGCACGCACCCACTGCGTACAGGCCGACGATGGGCTGGCCGTCTTCGCGCAGCACCTGACCGTGGACCGAGGTGGCCAGCCCGCCAACGGTGAACCCGGCATACATCGCCTTACCCAGCGACAGGTCGTATGCACCCCAGGGCCCTTTGTCTTGCGGCGCAAGGTAATCCGGCTGCTTATGGAAGTCGGGGTCCTCACCGCGAGCGGCGTGAGTGTTGTAACGGTCCAGCGTCGCAACGAGATTGCCCGATGGGATACCGAGCGCGGCTTCCATCTCCTCGACCGTCTCCCAGCCGTCGATCAGCGGGATCAGCGGTACCTCCGGCGGCTTGAGGTGTTCTTCGTCGACGATCAAAAACGCGGCGCTGTCGGGTTGGTCCATGACGAAACCTGATGTGCGCGAGTGGTAGGAGTCCTCGGCGACGAAACGCTGGCCGAGCTTGTTGACGATGATGCCGGTCAACAGAATCGACGGCGGATACGCCGGGGCCGTGATGAAGATCTGGTCCATGTGCTGGGTCGCGCCTCCGGCCGAGACACCCATCCGGATGCCCAACCCGTCGTCGTAGCTGTTGCCCAGCACGAACGGCTTCTCGGCCAGTTTCGGGGTGTAGGCGGCCACCATGTCCGGGTTCATCACGAACCCGCCGGCGGCGATGATCACCGACTTCGCGCGGATGGCGCCCGTCTCCGAGAACTGCTTCCACATCACGCCGGTGACCGCTCCCGACTTGTCGGTGATCAACGCGGTGGCGCCGGTCTCGTACCGGATCTGTACGCCCAGGCTCGTCGCGCGTTTGAGCAATAGGTCGACGACCATGCTTGCGCCGCCCGTGTCGCCAGGCACCGGTACCTTGTGCCCGCGCGGAGCCGGGACTGCCTGTTCGAGAAACGGCCAGACCTTCTCGTTGCCGGTGTACATCAGCCCTTCGGTGTTGGGCTGGATCACGGCCTTTCCTGGAAAGTAGCTACGCTCGAACTGAAAGCCCAAGTCCTCCAACCAATTGAAGTGCTCGACGCTGCCGTCGCAGTATGCGCGGATCTTCTCGTGATCGGGATCGCGTGACACCGCGACCAGATACTTGTACATCTCCTCGGCCGAGTCGGCGTGCCCGGTGGCCTGCTGGACCGCGGTCCCGCCGCCGAGGTAGAAGTGCCCTCCGGCCAGTGCGGTGGTGCCGCCGGCTGCGGCTGCGCGTTCCAGCACCAAGACCCGTGCTCCCGCAGCAGCTGCGCTGACCGCTGCGCAGCCGCCGCCGATGCCGAAACCGATGACCACGACGTCGACATCGTCCGACCATGACGACACGTCGTCAGAGCTGGAAGTTGCTGGTATTTCAGTACTCATTAGCGCTGCTCCTGCTTGATGTAGTCGAAGAACTGCCGCATCTCGGCCGAGACATGCGCGACTTCTATGAACGGCACGGCGGCCTGCGGGGCAGACAGGTACGCGAATCGCAAGCCGCCTGGCATCACGCCCTGCTGAACCACAGACGCGCCGTGCTCGGCGGCGCCCGCCACGGTGTCGGCGAATTGCTCGAGGCTTTCGGCCTCGACGCAGATGTGGTGCAGACCCGGCCCGCTGTCTCGCAAAAAGTCACTATAGATATTAGGGCCGCGGACCGGTGCGATCAGCTCCAGCTGCATGTCGCCGAGATAGCTCAGCGAGATGTGAGCGACGAAGTCGGCTGGTCTACCGAGATAGGTGCACGTGTCCGGCGCGAAGTGCACGTCGGGTATCCGCACCCACTTCTTGACGCCTAACAGGCCGGTGAGGGCCGTTTCTGTGGCATCCAAGTCGTGAGTTACCCAGGCGATCTGTACCGGTGACCCGACGGAGAGGCTCATCGTCTCGCAGGATAGCCCAGCGTTCGCCCCGGCAGAAAGACGTTGCCACCACCAGCCGTTTGTCCGGGCCGCAACCCTGGTTGAACGTGTTCTAGTTCTGCGACGTCGCGCGGTATGGCATCGGGCTGACGTCGGGCTGGGTAAGCACCCCGACCAGCAGCCGAACCTGGGTGTCGAACACCGCCTCGGGGTCGGTCAGGGTATCGGCGCCGTATTGCCCAAACACCTCCAGGCTGATCGCACCGACGACGCCGGCCCATACCGCGAAACACTTGGCGATGACGGGATCGTCGCCGGGAAAGCCGAATTCCTGGCGTAGACGTTCGAAGTCCGACGAAATCGGGTGTGCTGCAGGCCAATTGGTCAACATGATGTCGCCAGTCGCGATGCCGGCAGCGACGGCGTCGAACAAGGCGCTGACCACCCGCGTTCCGGGACCGACGGTTCGCTCGGCCGGCGCGTGGTAGCCGGGCACCGGACTGCCATACAGCAGCGCCCAGCTGGCCGGGTGTGTGATGGCCCAACGTCGCGCGGCATGCGCGATTGCGATGACGTCGTCGCTCCACATGTCAGGTACCGCGTCGCGGGCGCGATCCACCGCATCGGCGAGGTCGGAATACGCGTCGATGAGCAACAACGTCAGCAACTCGTCACGGCTGGACACATATCGGTACACCGCCGACGACACCATGCCCAGGTCACGGGCGATCGCGCGCAGCGACAATCCGGCCGCGCCATGTTCAACCAAATGGCGCCGGCCGAGCTCGACGATCTGCGCTTCGATCCGCTCGCGCGAGTCGCGCCGTTTGCCCACTCACCCATTTTGACACAAAAGAGATCGGTGCTCTTGATTTCCGGTCTCCGGTGTGGCACCGTGTCACCTAACGAGAGCAGTGCTCTCTTGTCACTGCGACGGAAGGAATGTGCCATGTCGGCGCGATACGAAGAGCCTGGCCGAGTGGCCCAGGCAGGCAACCGGCTGATTCGCTGGCTGGCCGAGATGGGCATCAGCATCGCCGGCACCCGGGCACTTCAGGTGCGCGGCCGCAAAACGGGCAAAGTCCGCGGTGTCGTGATCAACGTCCTGAAAGTGGACGGCGTCGACTATCTGGTGTCCCCCCGCGGTAATACCCAGTGGGTCCGCAATGTTCGGGCCGCCGGCGTCGTGGAGGTCGGTCCACGCTGGCGTCGACACCGACTGGGCGCCACCGAAGTTGGCGACGAGGCGAAGCCGGAGTTGCTGAAACGGTATCTGGACAAGTGGTATTGGGAGGTCAAAGGCCACATTGCCGGATTGACACCCGAGTCCGGTGATGACGAATTGCGTTCTGCGGCACCGTCAATCCCCGTTTTCGCGCTGGCTAATCCCAGTTGAAGCTCTACGCGGGACGGTTGGATACTCCCACGTCGTTGCGGACCTGCTGCGAGGTGGCCTGCCACGACACCGCCGCCGGGAGACTGCCCCA
>DAIODV010000004.1:0-27289 GCA_036746615.1 Mycobacterium sp. | reverse complement strand
AGCACAAAGCCAAATGGTCCTACCAGCATGAAGTCATCCATCGCCAGGCTGTCCAGGGTTGAAACATCGCCGGATTCCTCCGCGGCCGCCCAGCGCCGGCCAAGCTCAAGCGTGCGTTGTTCGGTGGTGTTCATCGGTGTCCCTTCGCCCGCAGCCGAATCCCATGCATAACGATAGATATCTAATCGTTTGATATCAAACATACACATGTCGACCGTGCCGCCGCCGTGACCGGTTTCGGCGCCCAGTTTCGGCGATCGGCGAAGGGGCGGTCGTCAGGCGTCGATATTTCGCCGCTCAAGCGGGTGGTTGCCGGTCGACCTTCAGCGCGTGGAGTGCCGCACTGACCACCGCGGTGACTGCTTGCACGGTGTCGGCGGCGGAGCCATCATCACGTACGGTCCGCGCCAGGACGCCCTCTCGTGCGGCCAATAAGAATTTGGCGAGCTCGGAGGTAGGGAACCGTCGGGCCCATGGCTGCTGGCGCAGGATGTCGGCGAGGGCCGCGGTGACCGCCTTGTCATGGTGGTCGAGTTTCGCGGCCAGTTCCGGCTGTCGCGCGGCGAGCAGCCGGAACTCCAAGAAGAGCAGGATCCATCCCCGGTCCTCGGGAGTCACACCGAGCAGGCTCTGCGCCCATTCGTCAGCGTTGCGGGCGGACGCGTTAGCCAGCATCGAATGAAGGCGGTCGAGCCGCTCACCAGCGTGTTGGTCGAACAGCGCCAGCACGAGGTCGTCTTTGTCGGCGAAGTTGGAGTAGAAAGCGCCACGGGTGAACCCGGCGGCACCGCAGATGTCGCTGACCGAGACCTGCGCGTATCCACGCTCGATGAACAGTTGTTCAGCGCTGGCCAGAAGTATTTCGCGGGTGTGCACCCTGCGACGCAGCGGCCGCTGACCATCGGCGCCGAGCGGGCCGGCGAAGTGGAAACGGTGGGGGCGTTGACGGTCGATGCCACTACAGTACAGTATGTACTCAATACACTATGTATTGACATTCAGAGGAGTCTCCGATGCCGTCGCTGCTGATCATCAATGCTCACTTGCTTGACCCGGTCGCCGGCGAACTGTCGGATGCGTCGTGGCTGGAAGTCGCCGACGGGCGGATCGTCGCGACGGGTATCGGACCGGTGCCGGCAACTGGAGAGGACACCCGGGTCATCGACGCAGCGGGTGCCACGGTGATGCCCGGTCTGATCGACGCGCACGTGCACGTGCTGCTGACGACGTTTGATGCGCACGACGCGCAGAACTGGACCCCCGGCTATGCGACGGTGCGTGCGCTGGCCGAAGCCGAACGGATGGTGCGTCGCGGATTCACCACGGTGCGCGACGTCGGTGGCGCCGATCACGGCATGGCCCGCGCGATCGATGAGGGACTGGCGACCGGTCCGCGGTTGATCTTCGGCGGCAAGGCGCTGTCGCAGACCGGTGGGCATGGCGACTTGCGCGCCAAATCCGATGACCACCAACCGTGTTGCCAGCTGCGGCCGGACTTCGCGCGCATCGCTGACGGAGTGGATGCGGTACGTCTGGCCGCCCGTGACGAGTTCCGCAAGGGCGCAGCGCATTTGAAGATGTTGCTGTCCGGCGGTGTGGCCTCTCCGCTCGATGAGGTGTCGGCCGTGCAGTACAGCGACGACGAGATGCGCGCAGCGGTAGAAGAAGCCAACAATCACAACCGCTATGTGACGGTGCACGCCTACCATCCACGTGGTGTCAACCGGGCGCTGCGTGCCGGTGTGCGCTGTGTCGAGCACGGCAACCTCATCGACGACGAAACGATCGATCTGCTGCTCGAACATGACGCGTTCCTGGTGCCCACGTTGGTGACCTACGAGATGATGCAGCGCTTCGGTAAGGAGGCCGGGATGTCGGAGGTGTCGCATCGTAAAGTCGCCGACGTCATCGACGGTGGGCTGGTCGCTCTGGAAAAAGCCCACAAAGCCGGAGTCAACCTCGTCTATGGCAGCGATCTCATCGGCCAACTGCACTACGCGCAGCTCGAGGAGTTCAATTTACGCGCCCAGGTCCAGCCGCCTGCCGACATCATCCGTGCCGCCACCACGACGGCCGCCAAACTCGTTGGCCTCGAAGGCCAAATCGGTACTCTGCAACCCGACGCACACGCCGACCTGCTCGTGCTCGACGGCAACCCCTTAGATGACATCAGCACGCTGACTCAGCCGCAGACGCGATTGCGCTACGTCATCCACGGCGGCCAGCCCCTGGCGATCGCCGTTGGCTGACCCCGTTGCACAAGATTTCGTGATGGTCCAAGCCGTGTCCGCAGTTGAGCGTAATGATGTAGACGCCGATCGCTCAATCGATTTGGCGCTCACCGCGGCACGCATGATGCTGGAGGGAGGAGCTTCGGCGTCTAGCGTCACCGCCGCGATGCGCGACATCGGCGCCGCAGTAGGACTCGGCGATGTCACCGCCGACGTGAATGATTCAGTCCTCACCATAAGTGAGCATGGGACCGCGCACGTCGGCGCCGCGGCGATCTCCTCGCGGACTTATGACTTCGGACGACTTCGCGACACCACCCGTGTCGTCAACGACTTGTGCGCCAAGCGAATCGACCTCACCACGGCGCGCCGCCGGCTTGACATCATCTCCGACGCCTCCAACCGCCACGCCACGTGGTTGCGACTGGTCGCGTCCGGCGCGGCCGGTGCATCGTGGGCGGTCGTCTTCGGCGCCGACCCAGTCGTCACCGTCAGCGCCTTCGTTGTCAACATCGTGCTGGCGTGGGCGCACAGTGCCCTCACCCGCATCGGCTGGCCGCTGTTCTTCGCACAACTCATCGCCGGTATCGTCGCCATAGCAGTCGCCGCGACAGTCGCAGTGTTCCACCCGCATACGGATGCATCACTGACCGTGACGTCCGTCATCGTGCTGCTGCTGCCCGGCGTGGCGTTCATCGGCGGCGTCAAAGACGCCATCTCCGGCTGGTACCTCACCGCCATCGCGCGGCTGGCCGAATCCATCACCGCTGTCGCGGGTTTGATCATCGGCATCCAACTCGCGCTCACTGCAGCAGTCCACTCCGGTATCCACCTTCAGGTCGCGCCCCCCGAAGCCATCAACCTATCCCTTACCCCGACGATGCTGATCGCGTCCGGCGCCATTGCAGTCTTCTTCGGAATCGTATCCCGCAACTCACGGGAAACACTCGCCGCCTCCGCGGTCCTCTCAGCCGTTGGACTCACGATCTACACCGGTGTACTCGGAATCGACTTCAGTAGCAATTGGGCCACGGGTGCGGCCGCCATCACGATCGGCGCCCTGGCCGCCGTCATCGGCGCCCTCGACCGCACTCCCACCCTTGCCATCACCACACCGGCGATGCTTGCCCTACTGCCAGGTATCACCCTGTATCAGGGAATGTTCAACGGCGACAGCCACATCCAAAACGCAATCATGCTCGCACTCGCGCTCGCCGGAGGTCTGACCGCCGGCGAGTACATCACCACCACATTGCGATCCACGGGCGTCAACCGATTCAGGCGGACGCTATAACGCGCCGGACGGCCGCGTGGCCGGCAGGACTGGTCCTAGTGGCGGCGACGGTGCAGGAAGTGGGTGCCGCCTTCGCGGTCGGCCTTTTCGGCGCGTTGGGTGTGACGGGAACGGTGTTCGCACGGTTCGCCGTGGCGGGTGTGATGCTGTGTGGGTCCAGCAGACCCCGACTGCGCGGGCTCACAGGCCGTGCGTATCGCGCGGTCGTCGCGTTGGCGCTGACCTTGACAGCAATGAACGTGTGTTTCTATCAGGCGCTTTCGCATATACCGCTCGGCGATGCGGTTACGGTCGAGATCTGCGGGCCACTCCTGCTATCCGTCGTACTGAGCCGCCGCTGGTTGAGCTGGACGTGGGCGGTGTTGGCTTTCGCCGGGGTCGCGCTGCTCGGTCTAGGGCCCGGACATTTACGCGCAACAAGTGCCATCGGGTTGGCCTTCGCCGTCGGCGCAGCGGCCAGTTGGGCAGGCTACATCTTGGCGACGGCGCATGTCGGCACGATATTCGCCAACTTCGACGCTATCGCGTTGGCGACCGCAATCGGTGCCCTCTTGACGACCCCTTTCGCCATGGCCTCAATCGATCCGCACGCCGCGCTGAGATGGAGCATCGCGGGACTGGCGATCACCGTCGGACTGATGTGTTCGGTCATCCCGTACTCACTTGAGCTGATTTCGTTACGCAGCCTGCCGCCCAGCACCTTCGCAGTCCTGACCAGCCTGTCGCCGGCCATCGCCGCTTTGGCCGGCTGGTTCGTCCTGCATCAGCGGCTCGGATGGAGCGACTACCCCGCCGTAGCCCTGGTCATGATCGCCAGCATCGGCGCGATGCGGGCGCGTCCCTGACGGCCTGGAGGTGCCTTTGCGGCACTGACCAACTTTCGTGCGGCGGCATGATGTGAGGCACTACGCGGTGATGGCTCCCAGAAACATGTCAACCAGGTTGCGGCGGAACAGTTCGTCATCGACGATCTGTTCATGCCGTGTCCGGGCGGCACGCAAGGCCGCGGCGTGAACGAAGCTGTTGGTGGCAACCGCCACACGCTCCCACAACAAAGGCTCCGGTATTGCCGGAAAGTGTTGGTGGAAAAGCTCATACGACTGGTAGGTTCCCGTATCGCCGACCAAGTCGAGAATCTCCTGGAACGTCAAAGAATGATCGTCGAGGAGCTGGCTGAGGAACCTTACCACCAACTTCTGATGTTTTGATCCGGTCGCCATCTCGGCAAACGGCAAGACGAAGACGGCGGCGACCGACCACGGATCGTCGCTACCTGCGAGCAGCTCCTTGCGTCTAGCGACAAGCGGGGGCAATTCTCGTTCCAAAAGCGCACGCAGGAGCCCTGCTCTGTCGCCAAAGTGATATTGCAGGGCCGCGGTGTTGCTTTGGCCCGCCGCGATCCGGATTTCCCGCATCGTGCTTCCGCTGATGCCCCGCTCTGCAAAGAGCGCAAGCGCCGCATCGAGCAGTTTGCGGCGGGCAGGTTCGGGACTGCGTGGCACGCAAAGAGCCTACGGCTCAGCAATGGCACGCCAGTCTAGGGGCGGATTTCGTAGTCTTCCGGGTTGGCGCGGCTGGTCCACTTCCAGTAGTCGACGATCCGCAACCCGTACAACGTGGGCACGGCACCCGTGGAATTCCGGTAGTAACTAGCAACTTTCGGATGGGTGTACACCATCTTCTGGAGTCTGTCCTGATTACGCCGATGGTAATCCGCGCAGACGTCGGCCCGCGGGACCGCCGACCTGCCGCCTGCAGTGAGTACCATGTCGATGCACCCCAGCACATAACGCATCTGACACTCGGAGTTGTAGATGATGCTGGTCCCGTTCACCGCATTGGTACCGGGGCCGTACATGCAGTAAAAGTTTGGGAAGCCCGGCACGGTAACACCAAGGTAGGCGTACGCGGCGTCTCCCCAAGCCTCGTTGAGCGCCAACCCGTCCAGGCCGCGCACGTTGATCGGCCCGAGTTGGTGGTTGACGTCGAACCCGGTGGCCCACACCAGTACATCGGCGCGACGATGCACGCCGTCGATGGTGCACACCCCGTACCGGGTGATCTCGGTGATGCCGTCGGTGATCAATTCGACGTCGTCGCGTTGCAGCGTCTTCAGCCAGGTTCCGTTGTCCTGCAACATCCGCTTGCCCATCGGCGGGTAGTCGGGAATCACCTTCGCCAGCAGTTCCTCGTCGTCGGTGAAGGACCGCATCCAGGCGATGAACATCTCGCGCAGGGCGTGATTGGCCTCGCTGCACGACTTCCCACCGGTCTCCCAGTCGGGGTCGATCACCACCCGATCCTGCACGGCGTCGGTCAGCGGCCACCACGACACCAAGCGCAACCAACGTCCATAGAACGGCAAATGGCGGATCGCCCACTTTGCGCCATCGCCGATCGATTCGTGGTAGTTGACGTTAGGGGACATCCATTGGGGGGTGCGCTGGTAGACGTCGACCTGTGCGGTGCGCTCGGCAATCGCCGGGACAAGTTGGAATCCGCTGGCACCCGCTCCGATCACGGCTACCCGCTTACCGGTGAGATCGACGTCGTCGCGCCAGTCGGCGGTGTGGAAGGCCGGCCCGTCGAAGTCGTTGGCGCCCTTGATATCAGGGATCACCGGATTACTGAACTGGCCGACCGCGCAGATCAGGCCGCGGGCGGTCAGCGTCTCCTCGCCCCCGTTGATCGAGCGGATGGCCACCCGCCACGAGGCGGATCGGTCGTCCCATTCGGCGTGGGTGACCTCGGTGGAGAAGCGTATGTGGGGCGCGATGTCGTGCCGCGTCATCACGTCGGTGAGGTAGCCAACGATCTCGGGCTGCACCGCGAAGAAGTGCGACCAGTAGTCATTGGATTCGAACGAATAGGAGTAGTACTGGCTGGGGATATCGACGCGGAGGCCAGGATAGTGGTTGGCCTGCCAGGTTCCGCCGACTCCCGCCTGCCGTTCCACGATCGTAAAGGGCACGCCGGCCTGCTTGAGCTTGATCCCGGCCAACAGGCCGGCTTCGCCGCATCCGATCACGACCACCGGGAACTCGCTGCGCTGTTGCGGTGTCGACGCCAGCGGGGGTCCGCACTGATCGGCGTCGCTGAACCGCAGATCGGCCGCGACGTAATCCACGTACTCCTCGGTGATTTGACCTCCTGAGATGACATCGAACATCACCCGCATTTGGTCGGAGTCGGGCACGAACGGCGGCGGGCACCCACGATCCCGGTAAGCACGCACCACGTCGAACGCCCGGTCACGCACCGCCTGCTTGTCCGTCTCGCTCATTGCGCCGTCTATGTCCATCGCGATGAGCATGGCCGGCCGCGGGAGTTCGTCGAGCAAACCAAGATCACCGGTCATGTGAACCAACGACATCAGCAGCGCAGGCACGCTGGCCTGGTCGATAGCGGTGCGGATGACATCGTCGGCATCGTCGAAAGGCGAGCCGATCAGGGCGTTGCCATCTAAGAAGCTGGCGGTGTCGGCACTTCTCACGGTCGACTCACGTCGCACTCACAACCCCGCGTAGCGCCTCGGCACCGAAAATCGGCTCGAACATCGCTGACATGTCCGGTCCCCGGCGTAGGTGTTGGCCACCATCGACATTGATGATTTCTCCGGTGATCCAGCGTGCTAGATCACTGAGCAGGAACACCGCGAGATTGCCGACATCGCCGACCTCACCCACCCTGGGCAGCGGGGTGTTGATGCGGTAGTCCGCACTTATCTCCGGCGAGTCCAGCACCGCTTCCACCAGCTCGGTGCGGGTCAGACCCGGCCGGATCGCGTTGACTCTGACCGAAGATGCCCCCAGTTCGTCCGCGGCCAGCTGCACAAGATGGTCCAGACCGGCCTTGCTGACACCATAGGCGCCGAACCACCGGTGGGTCACCGCTGAGGCGATTGACGATACCGCGACGAACGAACCGCCTCCGCTTCGGATCATTACAGGCGCACTGTGTTTCAGCAGGTACATCGAGCCGTTGATGTTGAGGTCGACAGTGCGGCGCCACGCCGCCGAGTCCATTTGCGGCAACGGACCGATTGTCTCCGATCCACCCGCACAATGCACGACACCGTCCAACCGGCCGAACCAGTCGGCGGTCTGCGCTACCGCTGAGCTGACCTGCTCCTCGTCGGTGACATCGGCTGGCACGCAGCGGATGGTGTCGGGTTGCGCACCGGCAGAAATGAATCTGTTGGCAGCAGCAGTCAGCTTGTCGTGATTGCGCCCAAGCAGCACAACCTGCCCGCCGGCCTCAATGACAGCCTCACCGACGCCGGCGCCGATGCCGCTCCCGCCGCCGGTCACCAAGACGACGCGACCCTTCAATGGTGCGAGCATTATTTTGCATCTTCCCTTCATCGCGCTCGAACAATCGAGCTTTCCATCGACGACATTCGAGCTCGGGCTACGCGCTTGGTCAGATGGTGACACCGTGGCTCGCGCTGACAACGTGGCCGCTGTCGGCCCCTGTGGACCCCTGTGGCCCAACCGGTTCCACGTTCGCCAGCCGAAACCCTAGCGGTTTCCTTACATGCTGTAATATAATGTGGTGCGGCTGGTCGCGCAACAACCTGAAGTTTGGCCCTGACGATCGCAGTGGCCTCGATCGCCTGCTGCGCAGTCTTGGGCGTAGGCAGTTTCATCTCCCACCAACAGAAAGGCACGTCGTGACAACGACAGACGACGCAAGCACGCGCGAAGCGAACAAAGAAGTGTTACGCCGCGCGATGGCCGCGGTCAGCGCCCTCGACACAGACGCAGTCCTGGCCGAGATGGCTGACTCCGCGGTCTTTTCGCTTCCGTTCGAACCTTTAGTGCCCGACAGCGATATGGCCGGCTACCGCCAGCTGCTGACAGCGACATTCACGATGTTCAAGAAATTCGACGTCACGATCACCGATATTTACGACCTCGTTGACCCGAGCGTGGTCATCGCGCGGTATCGCAGCGACAGCGAGGGCCGCGACAAACCTGTTGTCTACCAAAACGAGTACATCGGTGTCTTTCACTTCCGCGACGGAAAGATGACCTCCTGGCGGGAGTGGGCCAACCCCGAGGTATCCCACGCCGCCATCGCGGGATTCGCCGATGACGCACCTGTGGTGAACGCATGACCACTAACGGCCGCTGCTAACGGCGATGGACAGCCTCGAATCAAAGGTCGCAGTCATCACCGGCGCGGCCTCCGGTATTGGGTTAGGGATGGCGCGCGAGTTCGGACATCAAGGCATGCGCGTGGTGCTCTCCGATGTTTCCGAGGAAGCGCTGAACGATGCTGTCACCGAGCTGCAGTCAGACGGCATCGACTGCTGCGGCCAAATCGCCGACGTCCGCAAAGCAGCTGACGTCGAAGCACTGGCCCAGTCCGCCGTCGATGCTTACGGGCAAGTACACGTGATCTGCAACAACGCCGGTGTCGTCCCGTTCGGTCGGCAATGGGAACTTTCCGAGCAGGATTGGGCCTGGGGGATCGATGTTTGCTTGTGGGGTGTGATCAACGGTGTTCGTGCATTCGTGCCGAGAATGCTCGCCTCTGCAGAGCCATGCCACGTGGTGAACACCGCGTCGATGGGCGGCCTTCTCAGCGCCCCGTTCATCGGCCCGTACGCGGCGGCCAAGCACGGCGTCGTCGGCCTCTCGAAATCTTTGCGCGTCGAACTCGGCGGTACCAATGTCGGCGTGACAGTCGTGTGTCCTGGCCATGTACGCACCAACCTCGCACGCACGCTGCGACAGCAGCCCGATGGCCAACCACGCGTGGTCAGCGCGGACCTCGATGACTTCCGGAATTTCCTCGCAACTGGA
Organism: Mycobacterium sp.; assembly: GCA_036746615.1. Taxonomy (GTDB): domain Bacteria; phylum Actinomycetota; class Actinomycetes; order Mycobacteriales; family Mycobacteriaceae; genus Mycobacterium. Next base: position 17,954 of record DAIODV010000004.1, on the reverse strand, counting down.
GAGCAAGGCGAAAATTCCATGGACCCAGCCGTTGTCGGAAAGCTGGTCGTGCACGCCATCCAGACCAATCAATTCTGGCTGCTGCCCAACGCGGCACCTCAATTCCCCATCGTGGAGCAAGACTTCGAAGAAATGCGTGCCAGCGGCTCCTCGCTGGTCGCTGAATAGCGCAGCGGCGCAACATGACTGGCAAAGGCGGTCTGGTGGTTAAGCTGGTGTTCTGCTGTCGGCGGCGTGCTGAGCTGACAACAGACGAATTTCAGGCCTACTGGCGCAACAGCCATGCCCATCTGGTGCGCTCTGTACGTGCCGCGATCCCGACGATGACTCGTTATGTCCAGAACCACACCGTTTTCGGCGCACTGACCGACGGTGTGCGCGGTAGTCGCGGCACCGGTGAACCCTACGACGGCGTAGCCGAGATCTGGGTCGACTTCGACGCGACAGCCGAGGATCCCGAGGCGATGGCCATCGCGATGCAGCAGCTACTCGACGACGAGTTGACCTTCGTCGACATGGGGCGCTCGAGTGTCTTCATCGCCGAAGAACACGTCATCTTCTAGGCGATCGCTTCCTCGGTGATCGTTGCGTCGCCACGTTCGCCACGCCATGCAGGATGATTGAGCGCAGGTGCTCGATGAGCGCGGCGCCATCCAGTGACGGGTTGATCAGGGTGTGCAACATGACCGCGCCGCGGACGGTATCCAATAGCGCGCTGCCGTCAACGTCTGGCCGCACCACGCCTTCGGCCTTGCCGCGGTCGATCAACCGGACATACGCCGCCCTGATCGGGGCGATGTACTTGCTCTCGATCAGTTCAACGAGATCGGGCCGGTTGTAGAGGTCGGCCGACAATCCGGGAAGACCTGCGAGGTATGCCGGATCGGATTGAATCGCCACCATCGCAGTGAGCAGATCGGTCAGCGACTCGGCGAATGGCTTGTCGTCGTCGATCAACGGTCCGGGGTCATCCGTGGTGAAGATCGCGTCCTCCACGAGCGCGAACTTCGTGCCCCAGTTGTCGTAAACAAACGGTCGCGACACTCCGGCCACTCGCGCGACCTCCGATAACGTGACCTCGTCATAACCCTTGGCGATCAGCAGTTCCCGCGTAGCGGCCAGCGCTGCTTCCCGGCGCACCTCGTCCTTGGGGCGACCGCCCCGCGTGCTGACCATCCTCGGCTCCTCCGGTGGCTCAGGCGAGACCCTGCGTTGGGAGGAGCGGCGCGCCATCACGCTGCGACTCTACGCGGAACGCGGCCGCAGATCAGAGTTCAGGGGTATAGCCGAACGGCAGCAGCACGCTTTTGCTCTCGCAGTAGGCATCGATGCCCTCGGGCCCGTTCTCGCGGCCGATACCGGAGTTCTTGTACCCGCCGAATGGGGCGCAAGGGTCATTGCCGTACATGTTGACCGCGTAAGTGCCGGTGCGGATCTGCTTTGCGATCTCGATGGCCCTGTTGTTGTCCGTGGTCCACACACTGCCGGCCAGGCCGTACACCGAGTCGTTGGCGATGCGGATCGCGTCATCCTCGGTGTCGTAAGGAATCACCGCCAGCACCGGGCCGAAGATCTCCTCCTGAGCGATCGTCATCGAGTTGTCGACATCGGCGAACACCGTGGGTTGCACAAACCAGCCATGTTCCAGCCCTTGGGGTCGCCCGCCGCCGGTGACGATGCGCGCGCCTTCCTCAACGCCTTTCTGGATGTAGCCCTCGACGCGATCACGCTGCTTCTCGCTGATCAACGGGCCGATCGCGGTCGCCGGATCATCGGGCAGGCCGACCGGCATTGCCGACGCCGCGGCGGCGACTTTGTCGACGACTTCGTCGTAACGCGATCGCGGGGCCAGAATGCGAGTCTGCCCGATGCAGGCCTGCCCGGCGTTCATCAACCCGGAGAACACCAGCATGGGCAGTGTGGCATCGATATCGGCGTCTTCCAGGATGATCGCCGCCGACTTGCCGCCGAGTTCCAGGGTGCACGGCTTGAGCTTCTCGCCGGCGATCTTGGCGATCTCCCTGCCGACCACGCTGCTGCCGGTGAAGGTGAACTTGTCCGGCTCCGGGTTCGACGTCAACGCGCGGCCGGTCTCCGGCCCGCCGGGTACCACCGACAGCACGCCTTCGGGCAGGCCCGCTTCGGCGAACAGTTCGGCCAAAAGGTTGGCCGACAGCGGTGTCTCGGCAGCCGGCTTGAGCACCACCGTGCAGCCGGCCAGCAGCGCAGGTCCTAGCTTGTTGCAGGCGAGGAAGAACGGGACGTTCCACGCCACCACGGCCGCGACCACACCGATCGGCTCCCGCAAGACCAGGGTCTGGCCGTAGACCCCGTCACGCACCTCTTGCCAGGGGAACTTGTCGGCGGCGTTGGCGACGAACTGCAGCGCCGAAACCCCGGGACCGAACTGCAAAATGTCGATGATGGGGGCGGGCTGGCCGGTCTCCAGCCTGAGCAGGTGCTTGAACTCATCAGCGCGTTCCTCAACCGCCGCGGCGACCTTGGCCAGCACCGCCTGGCGTTCGGCCGGGGCCATCCTGGGCCACGGCCCCTCGTCGAAGGCTTTGCGCGCGGCCGCGCATGCGGCGTTGACATCGGCTTCGGCCGCCAGCGGAACCTGGCCGACCTTCTGGCCGGTGGCCGGCGAGAAGACCTCGATGACCTCGGATGTCGACGGTTCGGTCCACACGCCACCGATGAAAAGCCGAGCGTAGTCGGTGGTGGATGTGGTCGATGTGTTACTGGTCATGACACGCCTTCCGGTCAGTGGATCAATGAATCCTGTTGTGCTACTTGGCTATCAGATTGCAATACGGCGCCGGCAAGGTCGTTGATTTCCTCGACGGACCTCGGTCCGACCACCACCATGGTCACGCCGGACCGCTCCCACGTGGCGAGCTGTGCACGGACATAGTCGATGTCACCGACGATGGCGGCGTCGTCGACGAGCTCGTCCGGAATGACCGCGGCGGCTTCGTCTTTGCGTCCCGAGCGGAACAGCTTGGTGATGTCGTCGACGACCCGTTCGTAACCCATCCTCCGGTATAAATTGGCGTGAAAGTTGGTGTCCTCAGAGCCCATCCCGCCGAGGTACAGAGCCAAGTAGGGTTTCATTACAGCCAGCGTGCCCGGGCGATCGTCGGTGACGACAACTTGTGCGGTGGCGCAGATCTCGAAGTCGGCGCGGCTGCGCCGAGCGCCCGGACGTGCGAAACCCTCGTCGAGCCATTCGTTGTACATCGGCGCCAGCCGCGGACTGTAGAAGATCGGCAGCCAGCCATCGGCGATCTCGGCGGCCAATGCAACGTTTTTGGGGCCTTCTGCGCCCAGCATGATGGGAATGTCGGCACGCAACGGATGAGTGATCGGCTTGAGTGCCTTGCCGAGTCCGCTGGTCCCCTCACCGGTCAGCGGCAACGGATAGTGTGGACCACTGCTTGTGACCGGCGCCTGACGTGCCCACACTTGACGAACGATGTCGATGTATTCGCGGGTGCGTGCCAACGGCTTTGGGAAAGGCTGGCCGTACCATCCCTCAACGACCTGCGGACCCGACACCCCTAGTCCAAGGATGTGCCGGCCGCCCGACAGGTGGTCGAGTGTCAGTGCAGCCATCGCGCACGCCGTGGGGGTGCGGGCGGACAGCTGGACCACCGATGTCCCCAGCCGCAACGTCGTGGTGTGTCTGCCCCACCACGCCAACGGTGTGTAGGCGTCAGAGCCCCACGCTTCGGCGGTGAATACGGCGTCATATCCGACGCGTTCGGCGGCGGCGACCAACTCGGCGTCGTTCGATGGCGGTTGGGCACCCCAATACCCCAGCTGCAGACCGAGCTTCACCAGCACCACCCCTGCGACACCATGACGTCGAGGTGCCTCACCGCGCGTTGAACCGCACGGGCATCGCGGTAATCCCGTTGATCCATCCGTGCCGCATTCGTGTTAGTGGACCGGCCATTTCGATGTCGGGAAGGTAGTCAGCGATCATGTTGAACATGATCGTCAGCTGTCTGCGCGCCAGGTTTGCGCCGATGCAGTAGTGCGGGCCGTTTCCGCCAAATCCCAAGTGTGGGTTGGGGTCGCGCTGAATGTTGAACGCGAAGGGATCGTCGAAGACCTCCTCGTCGTAGTTTGCCGAGCTGTAGAACAAACCCGCCCGCTGACCGGCTTTAATCAACACACCCCCGATTTCGGTATCCCGGCGCGCCGTGCGTTGGAAAACGTGGACGGGGCTTGTCCAGCGGATGATCTCATCGGCGGTAGTAGCGGGACGGGGCCGCTTGTAGAGCTCCCACTGCTGGGGATGGTTGAGCATCGCGACCATGCCCGCCGATGTCGCATTTCGGGTTGTCTCGTTGCCGGCAATCAGCAACAGCAGCATGAAGTAGCCGAACTCGATTTCAGTGAGTTCGTCACCGTCGGCGTCAGCGGCGACTAGCCGCGAAATGATGTCGTCGGCGGGATTCTTCTTGCGCTCTGCTGCGATCTCATACGAGTAGCCCATCAGTTCGGTCATCGCCAGCATGGGATCCTCAACGCAGTCAGGATCTTCGGCGGCCATGATGACGTTCGACCAACGGAACACCCGTTCATGGTCTTCCTCCGGAAAACCGACGAGATCGGCGATGGCCTTCAGCGGCAGCTGGTGGGCGACATCCTCGACGAAGTCGCCCTCGGACTTCTCGGCAGCGGCGGTGACGATCTCGCGGGCGGCCGCGGTCAAACCGTCGTCAAGCTTGGCCACGCTGCGCGGGGTGAAGAGCCGCGAGATCAGCTTGCGCAGCCGCGTGTGCACCGGCGGGTCCGAATTGTGCATGAGGATTTTGGCTGTCTCCAGCTGCTCGGCCGGTATGTCGTTGGCATACCGCATCACACAGCCGTTGAGATGTGACGACCATGTCTCGGGGTCGCGTGAAATCTCTCGAATGTGGGCATGTTTCGAGATCACCCAGTATCCGCCGTCCCGGAATCCCCCGCCCTTGTCGGGATCCTGCACGTTCCACCACACCGGTGCGGTCCGCCGCAGCCGCGCGAACTGCTCGACGGGTAAGCCACGAGCCAGCAGGCCGGGGTCGGTGAAGTCGAACCCGTCGCCGAAGTCGAGGTCGGGCTGCACTTCCGGTGATGTCGTCATGATGAGAGCTCCTGAGCCGTGCCGGCGCGTGGTACGCGTCTGCGGGTGGGTGACAACCACACCTTGTCCGAGTTATCTTACATGACGTAAGGTAACCGTGGGAGACCACGCATCGCAATGATTGGGGACACGAAACTTGACCAACGATCCCCTGCACAGGCTTTTCGATCTCAAGGATCGCACCGCGATCGTCACCGGCGGAACCCGCGGCATCGGCCTGGCCATCGCCGAGGCGCTGGTGAGCTGCGGAGCGAACGTTGCCGTCGCCAGTCGCAAGCCTGAAGCGTGTGCCGCGGCGGCCGACAAATTGCAATCGCTGGGTGGCGGCAACGCATTGGGGGTCCCCACCCACCTGGGCGACATCGACGCGATCAACCGACTGGTCGCCGCCACTACGCAGGAATTCGGCGGCATCGACATCGTCGTCAACAATGCGGCCACTGCGTTGTCGCTGCCGCTCGGTGAAATTACCCCGGAAGCCTGGTCGAAATCCTTCTCGGTGAATCTGCAGGGCCCGGTATTCCTCGTCCAGGCCGCCCTGCCATACCTACGCCAAAGCCGGCACGCCGCGATCCTCAACGTCGTCTCGGCCGGCGCCTTCATCTTCTCGGCGGCCAAAGCCGCGATGGTCTCCTTCACCCGATCTATGGCCGCCGAATTCGCCTCGCAGGGAATCCGTGTCAATGCCCTGGCCCCGGGATCGGTCGACACCGACATGGTCCGTGGCAACCCGCCGGAGTTCCTCGAGGCGATGAAGGCCTCGGCGTTCATGGGTCGCATCGCCGATCCATCCGAAATGATCGGTCCAGCACTGCTACTGGTCTCCGACGCCGGCAGCTTCATCACCGGTCAAACCATCATCGCCGACGGCGGCATGGTGGCCCGCTAACCGTCCACCCCAGAAAGGCCCCACACATGACTGTTGACAGCGCAACGACGCGCGAGGCGAACAAGCAGACCTTACGGCGAGCGATGGATGGCATCACCGCCCTCGACACCGACGCCATCCGGGCCGAACTGCACGACTCGGCGATACTCCAGCTGCCCTTCGAACCCGCCGTGCCCGACTCTGACCGCGAAGGCTTCTTGCAGCTGCTGTCGATGATGTTCGTAATGTTCAAGCAGTTCACCATCACGATCACCGACATTTACGACCTCGTCGACCCGAACATGCTCGTCGCGCGCTACCGCAGCGACGCCGAGGGCCGCGACAAGCCGGTCAGCTACCAGAACGAGTACATCGGTGTCTTCCACTTCGTCGACGGAAAGATCACGCTCTGGCTGGAATACGCCAACCCGGAGGCCTCCCATGCCGCGATAGCCAAGTTCGCCGACGATGTTCCTGCGGTCAGCGTATGAGCGCCGACCCGGCCCCTGCGGCTATGCGACCGGCCATTGACATCGAGTACCTCGACGACGGCGCCATCGCCGTCGTCACCCTCAACCGTCCCCACCGCCGAAATGCCCTGGACGCACAAACTTTGGCGGAGCTGCATCGGCTACTGGACAGTCTCAACGGAGATCCCGCCGCGCGGGCGGTGGTCATCACCGGCGCCGGCGATGCCTTTTGCGCCGGCGCCGACATCAAGGCCCAGCCCGACGATCTGCGAGACACCTCGGCCACGCCTCAAACCGCCCTACAGGCCGCAGTCACCTCGAGGGTGGCCATCACGCTCTCCGCACAGGAACTGATGGCCTCGGCGTTCGAGAAGATCCACCGGCTCCGGCAGCCGGTGATCGCTGCGGTCAACGGCTTTGCCCTCGGCGGCGGCTTCGCGCTGGCGTTGGCCTGCGACATCCGCTACGCGACCCCTCAGGCGACCTTCGGGGCGATATTCATCCGGCACGGTGTGTCGGCGTGCGACATGGGCACCAGCTACCACCTGCCGCGCCTTGTCGGTGCATCGAGGGCTGCCGAGCTGATGCTCACGGGGCGAGTCTTCGATGCCGCCGAGGCCGCAACGATAGGCCTGGTCCTGGATGTAGTCGAGGGCGGCGCGCTACTCGACACCGCCGTGGCCAAGGCGCGTGAGATCGCCCGCAATTCGCCGCTGGCGGTATGGATGACTAAGGAAACCATGTGGCAGACCGTCGATGCGCCGAGCCTGCGCCACGCCCTCGACATGGAAAACCGCACCCAGGTGATGTGCACCGCCAGCGGCGATCTCGCTCAATCCTTCGCCGCCTTCCGTGAAGACGGCACACCCACGTGGACGCCGCTGTAACGGAACCTGAGATCACACAGCGACCTGTATCCACCGAAAGAGAGAGTTGTGGACTCCGCGACCAGCTTCAATCTGTCAACGCTGTTCAACGCAGTCGCAGAGGCGATACCCGACCGGACGTTTCTGATCTGGCGTGACAAACGCCTCACCTACCGCGACGTGAACTCTCGCGTCGACGGCATAGCCCACTACCTACGCTCACAAGGACTGGGCTGTCGGATCGAACGTGCCCATCTCGCCGACCACGAATCCGGCCAGGATCATCTGGCCCTATATCTGCGCAACGGCAACGAGTACCTCGAAGCCATGATCGGCAGCTACCGCGCACGCGTGGCACCGTTTAACTGCAGCTTCCGCTATGTAGAGAGCGAACTCTATTATCTGTTAAACGACTCCCAGGCCGCAGCGGTTGTCTACAACGCCGAGTTCGCCCCGCGAGTTGCCGCAGTCCGCGATCAGCTCCCCACTCTCAAACACCTCATCCAGGTCGAGGACCAATCGGGAAATCCGTTGCTGCCCGGCGCCGTTGCTTACGAGTCCATCGTCGACACGCCGCCACCGGCATCGCCGATGCCCGACCCGACGGGCGATGACCTCTACATCCTTTACACCGGCGGCACCACCGGAATGCCAAAGGGTGTGCTGTGGCGTCAGCACGACATCTTCGTCTCGGCCATGGGTGGTCGGCCCCACAGCTCCACAGTGCCGTTCACGTCCTATCACGACATCACCGAACAGGCCTGCGCCGCAGCGGGATCCATGTCGTTTCTGTTGCTGCCCCCGTTGATGCATGGCGCCGCGCAGTGGATGGCATTTCAAGCGATCACGCTCGGCGGCCTTCTTGTGATCCCCGATCGGGTGGACCGACTGCAACCGGCAGAGGTGCTGCGGTTGGCCGAACGCGAAGGCGTGCGCTGCATTCCGGTCGTCGGCGATGCGATCGCCCGTCCCTTGGTGGCAGAGGTACAGGCCGGGGACTACGACCTGTCCAACGTGTTCCTGGTGACAAACGGCGGAGCCGCGCTGTCCCCTACCGTCTGCGAGGCGTTGAAAGCCGTGCTTCCGCACGCGGCGTTGCTGGACGGCGTCGGTGCATCGGAATCTGGGAGCCAGATGAGTGTCGTGATATCGGCAGACCATAACGACGAGGTGTCCGTGTTCACCCCGCAGCCCGATACCGCGGTGCTGGCTGAGGATCTCAGTAGGGTGCTGACTGGCGGCGCGGGCGGCGAAGGCTGGTTGGCCCGGCGTGATTACATCCCACTGGGTTACCTGGGCGACCGCGCCAAGACCGACAAAACGTTCCCGACGGTCGACGGTGTCCGCTGGTCGGTCCCCGGCGACCGCGCAAGAGCGCTGCCCGACGGCCGCATCGAGCTGCTGGGCCGGGATTCGGCGACGATCAACTCGGGCGGGGAGAAGATCTTCGCCGAGGAGGTCGAGCGGGCAGTTGCATGCCATCCCGCGGTCTACGACGTCATCGTTGTGGGACGCCCATCGCAGCGATGGGGCAGTGAAGTCGTGGCAGTGGTTCAACTCGTCGACGGTGCAGAACCGACCGACGCCGAGCTGCGCGAGGTCTGCGCGCAGCACCTAGCCGGCTACAAAATTCCGAAATCCTTTGTGCGGACGCCAAAGGTCATGCGCTCTCCAGCGGGAAAAGCCGATTACCGCTGGGCGAAACAGGCGGCTGCCTGTGACACCCACACCCACCACGATGACCGCGACACCGCCGCGGCACTTTGAGGAGCAACAAATGCCACCAATCATCAGCTACGAGAACAAGACTGTCGTCGTCACCGGCGCGGCGACCGGCGTGGGCGACGCGCTCGTCGACAGGCTGCGAACCGCGCATGCCGAGCAGATAATCGCCCTGGACATCAAGCCGTGTCACGGGCCGATAGACCAGTTCATTCTCACCGACCTAGCTGATCCGTTCGCGGTCGACGACGCAATACATCGACTTCCCGAAAGTATCGATGTCCTGTTCAACAACGCCGGGGTCGCGGCAACCCTGCCGCTACCGGTTGTCATGGGCGTCAACGTGCTCGCACCACGCCGACTTATCGCGGGACTTCACCGACGGATGCCTCCGGGCAGCGCCATTGTCAACACGGCGTCAACCGCTGGCGGCGGATTCATGGAGCGAATGGCGCAGATACTCGAATTGCTTGCTATCGATGACTGGCATCAGGCGCTGGCCTGGGTCGAGGCACACCCGGGGCTGACCCAAAACGCCTACGGGTTTTCAAAAGAGTGTGCACAGGTCCTTACCCTGCTGCAGGCTACGCCACTTGCCAAGCACGGCATCCGCATCAACAGTGTGTGCCCGGGGATTATCGACACCCCATTGGTCGCCGACTTCCAAATCACCATGGGGACACCAATTATCGACTGGATGGTAAGCCAAAGCGGCGGACGAAGAGCAGCGCCGGCCGAAGTCGCTGACGCTTTGGCTTTTTTGGGCTCCGATGCCGCCAGCTACGTCAACGGAACCAACTTGCTCATCGACAATGGTTTCTCAGCGGCCGTCACCACCAACCAGATCGACTACTCGAGCATGCCAGCTGTCGACGCGCTGACCAACGCACCGGCCTAACCACCGTGCAGGCATCGATCGCGCCTTGGCCACCGAGTTGGTAACCCTTCATGTCCGTTAATATGTTGTACCCCAACGTATTCGATGCCAGCCTGCCGGTGCTTTCCTACGAGTTCGCGGAAACACCCGCTGACGTGTACCCGCGAATCCAGACGGCGCAGCGGCAGGCTCCCATCGCTCTCGGGCCCTACGGACCCGAGGTTCTGTCGTATGAGCTCGCGCGAACAGTTCTCCGGGACACACGGTTTGAGATTCCGCCTGGCTTGAGTCTCATGCTGCAGGGAATCACCTCAGGTCCGCTGTGGGACAAAATCGCCAACAGCCTGTTGTGCTTGGAGGGCGATGCGCACCGCCGCCTCCGCAGCCTGGTATCCAGAGCATTCACTCCGCGTGCAAGCGAGCGTCTGCACGACACGATCGTTGGTGTGATCAACGAACTCGTCGATTGCATCGCCGACGAGGGCCGGTGCGACATCGTCAGGGACATCGCCCGGCCCTACCCAATTCCGATCATCTGCGCGCTACTCGGTGCACCCCGCGAAGACTGGCAACAGTTTTCGCTGTGGGCAGCCGACATCTTCAAGGCCTTTACGTTCAACATCGGAGATAACGAACCCGTTGTCATGCACGCATGGGGCGAGCTCGACGACTATGTCGACGCAATGGTGGCCGACAGGAGGCGCGGTCTAACAGATGATCTGCTCTCGGACCTGATCCGGGCTGAAGACGACGGCGACCGCCTCAACGCCGACGAGCTGCGTATGCTCGCAGCCGGCTTGTTGCTGGCCGGAACGGATACCACCCGCAACCAGCTGGCCGCCTCCGTTGACATTCTCTGTGAGCACCCGGAGCAGTGGACGCTGCTAAGGCATCGGCCCGAGCTGGCGACGCGTGCGGTTGAGGAAACCATGCGCCACTCGCCAGTAGCCTGTGGCGTGCTGCGCACTGTGGTCGAGGACGTTGAGCTTGGCGGCATCGTCTTGCCCGCGGGAACGCTCATCGTCGTCAACGCCTTTGCCGCCAACCGTGATGCGACGAAATATGACGACCCCGGCCGCCTCGACATCACCCGCGAGGGCGCACCCCCAATACTGACCTTCGGCGGCGGCGTTCACTACTGTCTCGGGGCGAACCTTGCCCGCCTCGAGCTCGCGGAGGCGTTAAAAGTCTTAGCGCGCAGAATGCCTGATCTGAAGCGCGCCGGGCCTGCCCCGTGGAAACCGATGTTGGGGATGAGCGGGCCGACCAGCCTGCCCATCGAGTTCTCGCGTGGGAAGCCGCTTTTCGATAAAGCGGTCGTCCGATCGTCCGAAACACCGAATGGGGTCTGATGAACGCCGTCTACGAACAGTCTGATGCGCGCGCTTCCGGGGTCGCCGATCGGGTGATCGACTGGCGCCACCACCTACGCCCGCATCCGGAACTGTCCAACCGAGAGATCAACACGGCAACCCTGATCGCCGATCATCTGCGTTCCCTCGAACTTGACGAGGTCCGCAGCGGGATAGCCGGACACGGCGGGGTCGGGGTCCTGCGTGGCACCCAGGACGGTCAGCGAGTCATTGCGCTGCGCGCCGACACTGACGCCCTGCCGGTGCCGGATCTGTGCGGGGTCGCGCTAACAGATGCCGGAACCTGGGGCGCGCCACGCGTTGACATCCCGTGCAGCAGGTTGTTGGTGCCCATGAACCAGGACCGCCGCCGGCGGCTGTCCGGAAAGGTTGACTGAGCCAGTGGAGATACGCCGAGTGGTGACCGGGCACAACGCGTCCGGTAAGTCCGTGTTTGTCAGCGACGCGGCGGTTGCGCCCGTCGAAACCACGCTCATGCCCGGGTTTGCGGCCCACCTGTTGTGGGGCGCGGACAAGACGCCGCATTTTCCCGATGACGGTTCGATGCCCGAGTGGCGCACATATCTTCCCCCGATAGGCGGGTTTCGCTTCGGCATGATCACCGTGCCGCCGGAGACGGGTCCCACTCCGGCGCCACCTGACCTGGAGGCGGCGCTGGCCGAGGCGGAGGCAAAGTTGCCGGGTCTGCTGAGCTATCTGGACCCCGCGGATCCGGGAATGCACGCGACCGACTCGATCGACTTCGAGGTAGTGCTGGAGGGTACGGTCGTGCTCGAGCTCGACGACGGCGCCGAAGTCACGCTGCATCCCGGCGACACGGTGGTGCAGAACGGAACCCGGCACCGCTGGAAGAACCCCGGCGACATGCCCGCTCGACTTGCCGTGTTCACGTGTGGAGCTCCGCATTCCGCGGTGCCGCCGCGCTAGTTACGCGTGCCGGGTGTTCGCGAAGACAGCCGGGAGCAGCCGGTTGAAGATGTCGGCGCGTTCCCACTGCAGAAAGTGCCCGGCCCCCGGAACCACCAGGGGCCCAATGCGATTGCGAAAAGCCCGCTCACATTTCGGCACGAAATCCTCACCGACGGCGTGGTCGTCAGGCCCGTAGAGCACCAGCGTGACAACGTCCACGGCGTCCATCAGGGGAATCTCAGACATGGCGCGCCCGTACGCGAGTTGGTAAGTCGCCCAACCCGAGCGCAGCCGGGCCTCGTCCGCGAACGGTTCGGTCATGAAGTCGATCTGGGTCTGGTCGAAGGCGTAGCGGGAGCCCCACAGCCGATTGGTGTACATAGCTGCCACCCATTGTCTTCGTGCCGCGGGGGTAGGCAGCATCGCGGCCAGTTCGTCGGGAAACGCGCCCTGCATCCACCGGTAATCCCCTGTCGAATCCGAAGCGCCGGTATCGGCAGGCTCGCTGAGTGATTCGATTCCGGTGTAATCGACACCGAGCGGCGGGACGGTATTGAAGACGCAGAACGCGTCGACGAATCCAGGGAAGCGATGGATCATGTCAGTGGCCACCACGGCGCCGACGTCGCTTGCCGCGATCACACACGACGAGTGTCCGAGGCGGTCATGGACGAGCATGTAGAGGTCGCGAGAGTAGGTCACGAGGTCATGTCTGTCGTCGGGCGGGATATCGCTGTCTCCCACCCCACGCAGGTCGGGAACGATGACGTCGAACCCGGCCGCCGCCAGCGGTGCGATGTTGCGCCACCAGATTCGCTTGGTCTCGGGATAACCGTGAATGAGCAACAGCGGCCTCCCGCCCGCGCCCTCGCGGACGTAGGCCAACGAAACGTCCTCTGCGACAACGACCTGATAAATCGTGAAGGCATCGGCGGACGGCGCAGCTGGTTGGTCCGGCCGGTGGCGCGGAGCGTACCTGAATGACACTGTTTCAGCGGTGGTCTCGGAAATAGGCTCAGCGCGCTCCGCGGACCAATCGACCGGGCCGGGCACCCGTGTCAACGCCGTCGCGGCGGGTCACGACGCCGCTCACGATGGTGGCGGAATAGCCGGAGGCGCCTTGGACGAGTCGGTTGCCACCGGCCGGCAGGTCATATGCCATTTGCGGCGCATGCAGCCTGAGCGCATTCATGTCGATCACATTGAGGTCAGCCTTCTTTCCGACCTCGATGACACCGCGGTCGGAGAGCCCGAACAGCTGCGCGGTGTCATGCGACTGCTTACGAATGAGGTACTCCAGAGGAAGCCTCGCTCCGCGGTGACGATCGCGCGCCCAGTGGGTCAGCAGGAAGGTGGGATACGACGCGTCACAGATCATGCCGCAGTGCGCGCCCCCATCGGACAGACCCGACACCGCCGCGGGATGCAACAACATTTCCCGGATCGCGTCGTGGTTGCCGTAGAAGTAGTTGAAGAACGGCATCATCAGCATGGCCGTTGCGTCAGATTCGAGCATCAGGTCATACAACGTCGACAACGGCGCGTCGCCGCGCTCGGCGGCGATCTTCTCGACCGAGCGGTCCGGGGTTGGCTCGTAGTCGGGCGCATCACCCATCGCATACAGCCGGCCCAGGGAGTATTGGACGAGCGCATACATGTTGTCGAACAGCACCGTTGGGTCGGGCGGAAAGTCCTCCTCGGACAAAATCGCCGCCTTCACAGCGGGATCGGCCAGACGCTGCGCCAGTTCCTCGCGGGTGCACTCGGCCTTCAGCCGGCGGAAGGTCGGGCGGTGCGTGAACGCGTGGTGTCCGGGGAAGCCGAACAGCATGCCCAGCGGTCGCGCGGCGATCTGGGGATAGAGCTTGCTGCCCACCTCATGCGCGGCCGCTGAGATGTCTAGCTGTTCACGCCAGAGGTCCGGGGCGGCGTCGACCTGGATGACGCCGAACGAGATGGGCCGGTCGATTTCGGCGCCCAGGCGCTGCATCCACTCCAGTTCCTTCTTGGGCGCGATGATGTCTTCGCCGGCTATCCCCTGCGGAGCCAGCTCGAAGACGCCTTGTCCACCGGCGGCCATCGCCCGGCCGAGGCCGAACAGCTCGTCCTCGGCGGCATAGGTTCCTGGGACAGGTTCGCCGTCGATGGCGCGGTGAGCGAGGGTGCGCGAGGTCGAGAAGCCTAGTGCGCCTGCCTCGATGGCCTCGCGCACAAGGCGACCCATCGCCGCAATGTCCTCAGGCGTCGCGGGTTCGTTGCGGGCGCCGCGCTCGCCCATCGCATAGGCGCGGATCGCGCCGTGGGCCACCTGACTGCCGACGTCGACAGCGAAGCGCCGCTTGTCGATGACATCGAGGTATTGCGGGTAGCTTTCCCAGCCCCACGACATGCCCTCGGTGAGCGCAGAGCCGGGGATATCTTCGACACCCTCCATCAGGCCGATCAGCCAGTCCTCGGTACCAGGGCGCACCGGCGCGAAACCGACCCCGCAGTTACCGGTGACCACTGTCGTCACCCCGTGACCGCTGGAGGGCTCGAGCAGGCTGTCCCAGCTGACCTGGCCGTCGTAGTGGGTGTGAATGTCCACGAAACCGGGCGCGACGACCTTTCCGGTCGCATCGATAGTCTCGGCGGCATCCCCTTCCAACGACGGTCCACCGGGTCCGCGACGGCGTAACTCAACGATTCGGCCGTCTTTGACCGCGACGTCGGCATCGAATCGGTCCGCACCGCTTCCGTCCACGACGGTGCCGCCAGTGATCTTGAGATCGAACACGATTACTCCCTTGATGTCCCTAGCCAACCGCAACAGTGGCCAATGTAACACCGTTACAGAGTGGCGGGGAGGTGGTTTTCCGGCGACGACCACCCGGCAACACGCACCGGCGATGTCGGCCGGTCCGGGTGTGCCTCAAAATGTGTGGCCAGTTCGGTTCCGAGCTCGCTGATCATGCTGACCGCGGGGCGGATGATCGCGCCGAACGCGGCACTCGATGGCGCGGGAGCCGCGAGGTGCCGAGGTGCTTGGGACAACCTTCTACAGTTAGAAGTTGACCAACGCCACGGGAATTGGCTCGACCAACACCATTATCTTACATCATGTAAGGTAATGGTGACCTGCTCCGTAACGATTTTTTAGGACGCACGAATTGACCAACGATGCGCGCACTGTTCGATCCCACGTATGGCACCCCGACGATCGCCGAGGTTATCGGTCGCCGAGGCCCGGGAAAGTTACGGCGCCAACGTGGCCATTGCTAGGCGAAAACCAGAAGCGTGCGCCGAAACAGCGGACTTTGCAATCAGTGCCGCGGCAACCACACGCTAGCCGCCGTCGGCAGCGACGGGTCATTTCGCCCTCGAACGGAGCCCGGTGAGTTCGATCTACGACCAGCTTGATGCTCGCGCTTGCGCGGTCGCCGATCGGGTGATCGGCTGGCGCCACCACCTGCATCAGCATCCTGAACTGTCCAACCGAGAGATCAACACGGCAACCCTGATCGCCGACCATCTGCGTTCCCTCGAACTTGACGAGATCCGTACCGGGATAGCGGGACACGGCGTGGTCGGGGTCCTGCGTGGCTCCCAGGACGGCCAGCGAGTCATTGCGCTGCGCGCCGACACTGACGCCCTGCCGGTGCCGGATCTGTGTGGGGTCGAGTTCGCCTCCAGTGTGGTCGACCAGCAGTACCCGGGCGGACCATTCCCGGTCTCTCACGCCTGCGGGCACGATTGCCATACCGCGATGCTGATGGGGGCGGCGCAGGTACTGGCCGAAGTTCGTGAGAGTCTGCCCGGTACTGTGCTTTTCGTTTTCCAACCCGCCGAGGAGGGGCCGCCGGTGGACGAGCCCGGGGGCGCTGCGGAGATGCTTGCTCAAGGCGCGCTGGATGATCCGGCTCCCACCATGGCCTTCGGCTTCCACGTCATGCCATATCCCAAGCACCACATCGGTTATCGCGTCGGCAATCAGTTTGGCGCATCGTGTCTGGTCAAGATCGTGCTCACGGGGCAGCAGGTGCACGGGTCCACGCCGTGGATGGGTATCGATCCGATGCCTGCCGCGGGCGCGATCCTCACCGGCGTCGGCCAGCTGTACCGGCAGGTTTCGGCCTTCGACCCGGTGACGGTCAGCATCGGTCACATCGAAGATGTCGGCCGGTTCAACGTCATCGGAGAGACCGTGACGCTGTGGGGCACGATCCGCTGCGCGCTCGAACCGGACATGAGCGAGATGCGCACGCGGCTCGCCGGTTTGGCCGAGCACACCGCACGGGCCTACAACTGCACGGCCGACATCGAATTTCTGCAAGATGTGCCCGCGGTGCACAACAGCGCGGAGTGGATCGAGGCCGCGCTACCCACCTTTCGCCGGGTGGCCGGCGTGGACAGGGTGGTGCCGTCGCTCCCGACGCTCGGGTACGACGATGTCTCGGAGTTCATCAATAAGTACGGCGGACTGTATGTCACTCTGGGCGTGCAGGATTCGCAGCTGGACGGGTCCACGGGAATGCCCGTGCCGATCCCAGGAGGCCGCGGGCTGTACATGAACCACAATCCGCACTTCTACGCCGACGACAACACGCTCGTAACCGGCGTGCGGTTGCATTCCCACGTCGCCTACGACCATCTCACGGGAACTCTGGTCCGCTGATGGGGCCTTACGCTGCTTTCACGGTAAATCGGTCGCCAGCAACGTGATCGGCAGTCCAGCCACCGTCATCTCGGATTCGTCCAATTCGAAACCGTCACCCGTACGGTGCTGCCGGAACCGGGTGAGCGCACCGTACCGGGCGGCCACCTCTTCGGCGGTCGCGATGTCGGCCACTCGAAGCACTACCGAGTAGACCCCGTCGCCGTGAGAGGTGAGGAACTCGGCCACCGTGCTGTGGCGTCCCGACTCGGTGTCCAGCGGGCTGATCAGCTCCACGCCGCCGCCCCAGTCCAGCGTCACCTGCACACCCAGCTCTTCCAACTCGAAAGTGGCGAACGTGAATCCAAGTTCGGAGAAGAACGCGGTGGCCACATTGAGGCGTTCCCGCGCGACCGCGTAGACGACGTGGTGCATGCTTGGCGTCGCGCTCATGCTAGACCCGCCGAGGGCGTCGCACTCGCTGGAAACGTCTGAGCCACAGCTTCATCTCCGTTCCGCCGGGCGCTCACTCGGTGGCATCCGGCCGGGGATCACCCCATCGCTTGCTGATCGCCTGCCACGGTTGCGCGTAGCTGCCGTCAACGCCACGATAGGGCGCGTGGCGGCTCAGGTAGGCACGGACTACCGGGGCCACCAGCCGCAACGGCCACCTCCGCCAGCCAACGGTGCGCCGCAACTCGGCAAACATGTCAGGCAGCGAATGCCGTTGAAAGCCAAGGATGTTCTGTGAGGCAGCGGTATCCATCCAGTCGGTGGCAAACCACTCCTGACTGTTGTGGGGGTCGCCGGGCCGCCTCGCCGCCATGTTGCCACGCAGCCCCATCGCGGCCGTGATGTCGGCGCTGATTGCGCCTTGCGTGGTGCGGTGCGTGGCGTCGCCGCCGACGAGGAAGACTTCCCGACTGGCCGACGTCGTCGTCGCCGAGGCGAACGCGGCTGCGACGTCGCGAACATCGACCGTGTGAATGCGCCCGTCAGTGGGTAACAGCGCTTCGAAAGCAACCATTTCGGGATCGATGCGCCAGCGTGGCTGGGCGGTCAAGACACCACCCAGCCGCAGTACCACCCAATCGAGATCGGA
>DAIODV010000003.1:2336-27415 GCA_036746615.1 Mycobacterium sp. | reverse complement strand
CCGGCCAACTTCCGCAGCACCCGCAGCAGCGGCAGGTAGGCGGCCGACCACGACTGGTAGAGCCACTCCTCGCCGACGGGCCAGCGGCCGTGGTGGGCCAGCCACGGCAGATGCGTGTGCAGCACCAGGGTGAACAGTCCGGGCACCTGGCTGCCGGTCGGTTGTGTCACGGGCGCACCGCGATCGCGACCAAATCCAGGCTCTCGTCGACATCCCGAGCGTCCGCGTCGACGACGTCGAAGTCCGCCGCGGTGACCGCGGCGACGTCGGCCAGCAGCTCCGCCGGCCAGGGGGCGTCGGCGACGGCCCGCGCGATCTGGGCGTCGATGATCGAGCCGCCGTGGCGGGCGTCCATCTCGGCCAGCCGCGGCCCATGAAAAACTCCGTACACTCCGTCCATCGCAAATCCGGCGTCGACCAGTAGCTCGGTCAGCTCGTCGGCATTGAGCTCCCGGGTGTGAAACGGGTTGATCGGGGTATCGCGACCCGGCGAGAACGTGATCCGGTTGGGCGTCGACACCATCAACAGCCCCGATGGGCGCAGCACCCTGGCGCATTCGCTGACGAACTGGGCCTGATCCCACAGATGCTCGATGACTTGGAAGTTGACCACCACATCGACCGATGCGTCGGGCAGTGGCAGCTGCGCGAGGTTGCCGTGCATGACGTCCACCTGCGGGTAGCGGGCCCGCACGTGTGCCACGGTGGCCTCGTCGTAGTCCAGCGCGATCACCCGGTGTGCGACGCGAGAGATCAGGTCCGCGCCGTAGCCCTCCCCGCAGCCCGCCTCGAGCACCTCGCGGCCCGCGCAGCGCGGCGCCAACTGCTGGTAGACCACCTCGTGGCGGCGAAACCAGTAATTCTCCACATCCAGGCCCGGGATGGTGCGCTCACCGGTCAACGTCAAGGCGACGTCGACCGGGGCGTGGGGAACATCGGGGACAAATGCGCTCATTGCGTAAGCAGGCTAGCCCGTCGCGACCCGATCGCGAATGGTCAACGGGAGACGGACTCGGGAACGTGCACCACGACCAGCTATGGTGTGAGAGCGAACCGCACAAAGTTACCCGCTAGTAACATGCGTGTGCGGGTTGCACAAGCCGTGACCTAAGCCTTGCGGCTGGCTGCTGCAGGGCTCTTTCTAGGAGGACGACCGACACCTATGACGAACATCGTGGTCCTGATCAAGCAGGTCCCAGACACGTGGTCAGAGCGAAAGCTCACCGACGGCGATTGGACGCTGGACCGTGAGGCCGCCGACGCCGTGCTGGACGAGATCAACGAGCGCGCCGTCGAGGAGGCGCTGCTCATCCGGGAGAAAGAGGCTGCCGACGGCACCGAGGGATCGGTGACCGTGCTCACTGCGGGCCCGGAGCGCGCCACCGAGGCCATCCGCAAGGCGTTGTCGATGGGCGCCGACAAGGCGGTCCATCTGCTCGACGATGGTATGCACGGCTCGGACGTCATCCAGACCGGATGGGCGCTGGCGCGTGCGCTGGGCACAATCGAGGGCACCGAGCTGGTGATCGCGGGTAACGAGTCCACCGACGGCGTTGGCGGCGCGGTTCCGGCCATCATCGCCGAGTACCTGGGCCTGCCGCAGCTGACCCATCTGCGCAAGCTGTCCGTCGAGGGCGGCAAGATCACCGGCGAGCGCGAAACCGACGACGGCGTGTTCACCCTCGAGGCTTCGCTGCCCGCGGTGGTCAGCGTCAACGAGAAGATCAACGAGCCGCGCTTCCCGTCGTTCAAGGGCATCATGGCCGCCAAGAAGAAGGAAGTCACCAAGCTGACGCTGGGCGAGATCGGTGTCGAGGCAGACGAGGTCGGGCTGGCCAACGCCGGGTCGACGGTGCTGACGTCCACGCCGAAGCCTGCCAAGACCGCGGGTGAGAAGGTCACCGACGAGGGTGAAGGCGGCAACCAGGTCGCGCAGTACCTCGTATCTCAGAAGATCATCTAAGACTGAAATTCCGAACCGAAAGACACGGATAAATCATGGCTGAAGTACTCGTGCTCGTTGAGCACGCCGAAGGCGCTTTGAAGAAAGTCACCTCCGAATTGATCACCGCGGCACGCGTTCTGGGCGAGCCCGCCGCCGTCGTGGTCGGCAAGAGCGGCACCGCCGCGCCGCTCGTCGACGGACTGAAGTCGGCCGGCGCCGCCAAGATCTACGTCGCCGAATCCGACGCCGCAGACAACTACCTGATTACTCCGGCCGTCGACGTGCTGGCCGGTTTGGCCGAATCGGCAAGCCCGGCAGCCGTTTTGCTGGCGGCCAGCGCCGACGGCAAGGAGATCGCGGGCCGGCTGGCCGCCCGGATTGGTTCGGGTCTGCTGGTCGACGTCGTTGACGTCCAGGCCGGCCCCAAAGCGGTGCACTCGATCTTCGGTGGTGCATTCACCGTCGAGGCGCAGGCCAACGGCGACACCCCGGTGATCACTGTGCGGGCCGGCGCGATCGATGCCGAACCGGCCGACGGCGCGGGCGAGCAGGTCATTGTCGAGGTGCCGGAGCCTGCCGAGAACGCGGCCAAGGTGACCTCGCGTGAGCCTGCGGTCGCTGGCGACCGGCCGGAGCTCACCGAGGCGACGATCGTGGTTTCTGGTGGCCGTGGTGTGGGCAGCGCCGAGAACTTCAGCGTTGTCGAGGAATTGGCCGACTCGCTTGGCGCCGCGGTCGGCGCATCGCGCGCCGCAGTGGACTCCGGCTACTACCCCGGTCAGTTCCAGGTCGGCCAGACCGGCAAGACGGTCTCGCCGCAGCTCTACATCGCGCTCGGCATTTCCGGCGCGATCCAGCACCGCGCCGGTATGCAGACGTCGAAGACGATCATCGCGGTCAACAAGGACGAAGAGGCGCCGATCTTCGAGATCGCCGACTACGGTGTGGTCGGCGACCTGTTCAAGGTCGCGCCGCAGCTCACCGAGGCGGTCAAAGCCCGCAAGGGTTAAAGCGCGAACAGACGTAAAAGCCCCCCACGCCGCGGCGTGTCGGGGGCTTTTATGTCTGCTCGGCCTCTAGAACCACCATCGTACGTGGACCGACCCGCACGGCGCTGCCAACCCGAATCGGCTCTTCCTCTTCTGAATTCGGCGTCGCGGATGACGTGTCGACAACGGTGACCCATGCTCGGCCGAACTCTTGTGGTGGCAGGGTGAACTCGATCGGCTCGTGGTGCGCGTTGAAGCAGAGGAAAAACGAGCTGTCGGTCACCCGCTGTCCGCGGGCGTCGAGCTCGGGAATGCCCAAGCCGTTCAAATAGACTGCGACAGATTTCCCGAAACCCGAATCCCAGTCTTCGTCGAGCATTTCGGAGCCGTCCGGCGTGAACCAGGAGATGTCAGGCTGTGCCTCTGCGCCTCGCCGGCGCACCGGCACGCCTTTGAAGAAGCGGCGGCGGCGAAAAACTGGATGTGCGGCCCGCACGGCGGATACCGATCGAGTGAATTCCATCAGCTCGCCATCTGCTTTATCCCAGTGCACCCAGGTGATCTCGTTGTCTTGACAGAAACCGTTGTTGTTTCCGCCCTGGGTGCGGCCGAGTTCGTCGCCGTGCGAGATCATCGGAACTCCCTGCGACAGCAGCGTTGTCGCGAGGAAGTTGCGTTGCTGACGGGCGCGCAGTGCGTTGACTTCCGGATCGTCGCTGGGGCCTTCGATGCCGCAGTTCCACGACTTGTTATTGCTCTCGCCGTCGTTATTGTCTTCTTTGTTTGCCTCGTTGTGTTTCTCGTTGTACGAAACCAAGTCGCGCAGCGTGAACCCGTCGTGCGCGGTGACGAAATTGATGGAAGCAACCGGGCGTCGCGCCGTGTCCTCGTAGAGGTCCGCCGAACCCGTTAGCCGGGAGGCGAATTCGCCCAGTGTTGCCGGCTCGCCGCGCCAGTAGTCGCGAACGGTGTCGCGGAACTTGCCGTTCCACTCCGTCCACTGCGGTGGGAAATTTCCCACCTGGTAACCGCCCGGGCCCACATCCCATGGCTCGGCGATGAGTTTTACCTGACTGACCGTCGGATCTTGTTGTACCAGTTCGAAAAATGCTGACAGCCGGTCGACGTCGTAGAACTCACGAGCCAGCGTTGCCGCGAGGTCGAATCGGAAGCCGTCGACATGCATTTCGGTGACCCAATACCGCAACGAGTCCATGATCAGTTGCAATGTGTGTGGATGGCCGACGTTGAGGCTGTTGCCGGTGCCGGTGTAGTCCATGTAGTACTGCTGCTCGTCATCGACCAGCCGGTAGTAGGCAGCGTTGTCGATGCCCCGCATCGACAACGTCGGTCCTAGGTGGTTCCCCTCAGCGGTGTGGTTGTAGACGACGTCGAGGATGACTTCGATGCCTTCCTCGTGCAGCGCGCGGACCATGGTTTTGAACTCTTGCACCTGGCCGCCGGCTGTGGGGCTGGAGGCATATTTGAAGTCGGGGGCAAAGAAGCCGATTGTGTTGTAGCCCCAGTAGTTTGACAGGCCCTTGTCCACCAGTGTGGAGTCGTTGGCGAAATGGTGCACCGGCATCAGCTCGATGGCGGTGACGCCCAAGGCCTTTAGATGCTCAATGATGACCGGGTGTGCGACGCCGGCATAGGTGCCTCGCATCCGCTCGGGGATATCGGGATGCAGCTGGGTTAACCCCTTGACGTGTGCTTCGTAAATGATGGTGTCGGCGTACTCGTGGCCCGGCGGGCGGTCGTTGGCCCAGTCGAAGAACGGGTTGATCACCACCGACTTCGGCATCCGCGGGGCGGAGTCGTCGTTGTTGTGGCTGTCGGGATCGCCAAAGGTGTAGCTGAACAGCGCCTGGTGCCATTCGAAATTGCCGTCAATCGCTTTGGCGTACGGATCGATCAGCAGTTTGCTCGGGTTGCACCGGTGCCCTGCGGCGGGGTCGTACGGTCCATGCACCCGATAGCCGTACCGCTGGCCGGGTTCGACCGCCGGCAGAAAGCCGTGCCAGATGAATCCGTCGACCTCGATCAGCGGCACGCGTGATTCGGCACCGTCGGCGTCGAATAGGCAGAGCTCCACCTGCTCGGCAACTTCACTGAATATCGCGAAGTTGGTGCCCGAGCCGTCGTAGGTGGCGCCCAATGGATAGGCCTTCCCGGGCCATTGCTCCCACGCGGATGCGCCCGTCTTGGGTCGGTCGGAATGCATGCTGGGGAGTACCCGCCGCGCGGCGGATCACACCCGGAATCCGCGAGCCGCTGTCTGCGAGGTTATCGACCGGTAAACTGCCGAAGCGCGTTTCGAGAGCCCGGCGAGTTCGCCCGCGGCCCGCCAGGCTTCGAGAATGTCGGCGTATTCGGTTGGGCTGCCGAAGAAGAAGCTGTCTTGGTTTAGCCGCGCATCAGCCTGGCCCTCGCGGTTGTAGTAGCCGGGTGTGCATGACTCGCGTCGGCCGGCGATGATGCTTGAACGTTCCACGACCGTGTCGACCCACGCGGCTTCGGCGTCGGCGGTCGCTTCGACCTCCGCGGCATCGTTTTGCAGCGCCCATGCGATCACCCACGCGATGTGGCGTGATTGGGTGTCGATGAGGTACGGGAAGTTCACCGTGAAGCCGGACTGAGCGATGCTTTCGATGAAGCAGTTCGGAAAGCCGTTGACGTGGAGGCCGTGAAATGTGCGCACGCCCTCGGCCCACTTCTCGGAAAGGGTCAAGCCGTCGCGGCCGATGACCTCGAAGCCGGTCCGCTGGGAGTAGCTGGTGCCCACCTCGAAGCCGGTGGCGAAAATCAAGCAGTCCAACGGGTATTCGACGCCGTCGACGACCACGCCGTCGCGGGTGATCTGCTCGACTCCGCGCCCGTGGGTGTCGACGAGCGTGACATTGTCGCGGTTGAAATCCTGCAGGTACTCGTCGTGGAAGCAGGGGCGCTTGCAGTAGTAGCCGTACCACGGCTTGAGCGCCTCCGCGGTGGCCGCATCCGTGACCAGCGCATCGACGCGGGCCCGGATTTCTTCCATCTTGGCGAAGTCGGCTAGTTCGGCGGCGTTCGGGCCTGCTTCGTTCACAATCGGCAGCTTTTTGATCAGGCTGGTCCACGCGTCGTCCACCAAGTCTTCGTCGGCCGAACCGCCCGCGGTGAGCATCTGAAAGTTTACCATTCGCCGTTGCTGCCAACCGGGTTCCAGCGCTGCCGCCCACTGCGGCTCGGTCGGCCGGTTGGCCCGCACGTCGACCGTCGAGGGGGTGCGCTGAAAGACGAACAGCCGATGCGCTGCCTCGGCAAGCCGTGGTACGCACTGAATCGCCGTCGCACCGGTTCCGATGATGCCGACGCGCTTGTCGGACAAAGCGGCGAGGTCGGTGCCGGTGTAGTCGTAGTCCCAGCGGCTGGTGTGAAACGCATGACCGCCGAAGGTTGTGATACCCGCTATCCCGGGCAGTTTCGGCTTTTGCAGATAGCCGTTTGCCATCGCTACGAACCTTGTACGGATCTCGTCGCCGCGATCGGTGGAGATCACCCAGCGGGAACTACTTGGCTCCCAACGGATTTCCTGTACCTCAGTCTGCAGGCACGCGTCACGGTACAAGTCGTAGTGCTCAGCGATGCGACGGCAGTAAGCAAAGATTTCGGCGCCCTTGGCGTACTTCTCGGTCGGTACATAACCGAGTTCCTCAAGCAACGGCATATAGACGTAAGACTCGACGTCGCAAGCGATTCCGGGATAGCGGTTCCAATACCACGTCCCGCCGACGTCCGCCGCCTTATCGATCAACCGGACGTTGTCGACGCCGAGCTGCTTGCACCGGGCGCCGATCAGCAACCCCCCGAAGCCGGCGCCGACCACCGCGACGTCAACCTCGTCGGTGATCGGGTCGCGGGTGAATTCGGGATCGGCCCACGGGTCGTGAGCAAAGCGGCTGAATGCCCCGGCGACCTGCACGTACTGCGAGATTCCGTCGGCGCGCAGCCGTCGCTTGCGCTCCTGCGCATATTTGGCACGCAGCGCATCGGGGTCAAACGTTGCGCCATCGACCTCAGCCACCGTCGCAGTCTGGACCAAATGTGTGATCCAGGCAACGTTATTGCCGTCGACCAGCGGGGTTATCCGGTCAACGCTCGCGACATCGTCACCTGCCGTGCATGGACACGTCACGGCGCCGATGCCAGTTAGCTGATCAGCGGCGCAACAGTGGCGCGCATGAGCACTAAAACTGTCCTCATACCTGCCGACAAACCCGTGTCGTCCACCGAGCCGCGGTATTCGCTGCTGCTTTCGACCGATCCCACGCTGATCGAATCCGCGCAGCGGCTGCGCTACAACGTATTCAGCAGCGAGCCAGGCTTCGCCCTCACCGAGCAGGACGCCGGCCTCGACATTGACCGCTTCGACGAGCACTGCGACCACTTGCTGGTCCGCGAAGACAATTCGGGCGAGCTGGTGGGTTGCTACCGGATGCTGTCGCCGACCGGGGCCGTCGCCGCTGGGGGCCTTTACACCGCAACCGAATTCGACATCCGAGCGCTGGATTCGCTGCGCCCTTCGCTCGTGGAGATGGGCCGCGCAGTGGTTCGCAACGACCACCGCAACGGCGCGGTCGTGCTGTTGATGTGGGCCGGCATCCTGGCATACCTCGACCGGTGCGGCTACGAGTATGTCACCGGCTGCGTGTCGGTTCCGGTCACCGGGGACCGTGAACCGCCGGGGACTGCGATTCGCGGCGTGCGCGACTTCGTGCTGCGCCGCCACGCCGCCTCGCCCGAATACCGTGTGCATCCGCATCGCCCGGTGGTGATCGACGGACGCCCGCTCGACGAGATTCCTGCGCCTGCGCGCCCGACGATCCCGCCGCTGATGCGCGGTTACCTGCGGTTGGGCGCGCGAATCTGCGGCGAGCCCGCCTATGACCCCGACTTCGGCGTGGGCGATTTCCCCGCGCTGCTGGACAAGCGCCATGCCGACACCCGTTACCTGCGCCGGCTTCGGTCGGTTTCGGCGGCCGCCGAGGCCGCGAGTCGGGTGGCCTGATGAGCAGCCCCGCACACGCCTGGCTGCCGCGGGCAACCTGCGATACGGCATGTCTGCGCTCCGGCGCCTCGGAAGCATCCCGGCGCCTCGTCGTGGCGCTGCGGGTCACGCTGCGGATCAGCCTGGCGCTGCTGTTGGCGCCGGCGCTGCTACTGGTCGCGATTCCGTTGCCGGGCCGCTCTCAAGCCAAACGCGTGTACTGCCGGCTGCTGTTGTGGTGTCTTGGAGTCCGGATCAGAGTGTCGGGCGGGCCGTTTCGCAATCTGCCTGGTGTGTTGGTGGTGAGCGACCACATGTCGTGGCTGGACATCGTGACGATCGCCGCGGTACTTCCGACTACTCGGTGGCGGACGGTGCCCGCATCGTTTGTCGGTCGCGCGGACGTAGCCGCCAATCTCGCGGTGCGGATGATGGCCTGCATCATCAAGGTCATCCCGATCGACCGGGCCAGCCTGCGCCAGCTGCCCGGCGTCGTCGACACGGTGGCCGCGCGGTTGCGCGTGGGCCAGACGGTGGTGGCATTCCCCGAGGGCACGACCTGGTGTGGCCTGGCATCTGGGCCGTTCTATCCGGCGATGTTCCAGGCCGCCATCGACACCGGCCGACCGGTCCAGCCACTGCGGCTGCGCTACTACCACCGCGACGGCAGGGTCTCGACCGTCCCGGCCTATATCGGTGATGACACGCTGCTGCGCTCGATCGGTCGGCTGCTGGTCGCCCGCCGGACGGTAGCGCAGGTCTACGTCGAATCACTGCAGCTGCCGGGTGCCGATCGGCGTGAGCTGGCCCATCGCTGCCAGGCCGCGATCCGCACGACGACGGTGTCGCACCCGGGTCATGGGCAGCGTCGTCGCGTGCTGGCTTCCTGACCTTTAGCGAGGTCTCGGTATCCTAGGCGGGTCATGGTCTACCTGGATCACGCCGCGACCTCCCCGATGTACCCCGCCGCCATCGAGGCGATGACGGGCGTGCTGAGCTCCGTCGGCAATGCGTCCTCGCTGCACACCACGGGCCGGGCCGCCCGGCGCCGGATGGAGGAGTCGCGCGAGCTGATCGCCGCCAAGCTCGGTGCACGTCCGTCCGAGGTGATCTTCACCGCCGGTGGCACCGAAAGCGACAACCTCGCCGTAAAGGGAATCTATTGGGCGCGCCGTGACGCCGAGCCGCGCCGACGCCGCATCGTCACCACCGCAGTGGAACACCACGCGGTGCTCGATTCGGTGAATTGGCTGGCCGATCACGAAGGCGCCGAGGTGACGTGGTTGCCCACCGCCGCCGACGGGTCGGTGTGCGCCGCCGCGCTTCGTGACGTGCTGCAGTGCCACGACGACGTCGCACTGGTCTCGGTGATGTGGGCCAACAACGAGGTCGGCACGATCATGCCGATCGACGAACTCGCCGCTGTCGCTGCGGAATTCGACGTTCCCATGCACAGTGACGCGGTTCAGGCGGTAGGGCAGCTGCCGGTTGTCTTCGGCACCAGCCAGCTGTCCGCGATGAGTGTGGCGGCCCACAAGTTCGGCGGTCCGCCCGGTGTGGGCGCGCTGCTGCTGCGCCGTGACGTCGGCTGTGTGCCGCTGTCGCACGGCGGGGGCCAGGAACGTGACATTCGTTCTGGCACTCCCGATGTCGCCGGTGCCGTCGGCATGGCGACGGCGATGCAGCTTGCCGTGGACGGGCTGGACGCCAACAGCGCGCGGCTATGGCAGTTGCGCGACCGTCTCATCGACGGTGTGCTGACAAGCATCGAGGACACACGCCTCAACGGCGCTGTCGGCTCGCGACGTCTGCCGGGCAACGCGCACTTCACCTTCGACGGGTGCGAGGGCGATGCACTGCTGATGCTGTTGGACGCCAACGGAATCGAATGCTCCACCGGGTCGGCGTGCACCGCCGGAGTGCCGCAGCCCTCTCACGTGTTGCTCGCGATGGGCGCTGAGCCCGCCAATGCCCGTGGCTCCTTGCGATTGTCGTTGGGGCACACCAGTGTCGACGCCGACGTCGATGCCGCACTACGGGTACTGCCGGGTGCGGTGGCCCGGGCACGGCAAGCCGCGCTGGCCGCAGCGGGGGTGTCCCGATGAAGGTTCTCGCCGCGATGAGCGGTGGCGTCGACTCGTCGGTCGCCGCCGCGCGCATGGTCGATGCCGGACACGATGTCGTGGGTGTACATCTGGCGCTGTCGCAGGCCCCGGGCACATTGCGCAGCGGTTCGCGGGGCTGTTGCTCCAAGGAAGACGCCGGCGATGCTCGGCGGGTCGCCGATGTCCTCGGAATCCCGTTCTACGTATGGGATTTCGCCGACAAATTCAAAGAAGACGTAATCGACGACTTCGTGTCGTCCTATGCTCGCGGTGAGACTCCCAACCCGTGCGTTCGATGCAACGAGCGAATCAAGTTCTCTGCGCTCGCAGCGCGCGCGTTGGCGTTGGGTTTCGACGCGGTGGCCACCGGGCACTACGCCCGGCTATCCGGTGGGCGGCTGCGCCGCGCCGTCGACCAGGACAAGGACCAGTCCTATGTGCTGGCGGTGCTCACCGCCGATCAACTCCGCCATGCCGCGTTCCCGATCGGGGATACCCCGAAGTCGCAGATTCGCGCTGAGGCGGCCCGTCGCGGTCTTGCGGTCGCGGACAAGCCGGATAGCCACGACATCTGCTTCATCCCATCGGGCGATACCCGCGCCTTCCTTGGCGCGCGGATCGGGGTGCGCCCCGGCTCGGTTGTCGACCAGCGCGGGACGGTGCTGGCCAGCCATGACGGGGTGCACGGTTTCACCATCGGCCAGCGCAAGGGCCTCGGCATCGCCGGTCCGGGCCCAGACGGCCAGCCGCGCTACGTCACCGGGATCGACGCGGAGAGCGGCACCATCGAGGTGGGTTCGGCGGCCGACCTTGATGTGCGGCAGCTCACCGGGCAGCGGCCGGTTTTCACCGCCGGGACCCCACCGACCGGACCCGTCGAGTGCGCGGTGCAGGTGCGGGCGCACGGCGAGGCTGTCGACGCGATCGCCGAATTGGCAGGCGAAGAGGTTGTGGTGGGTTTGCGCACGCCGCTGCGCGGTGTGGCGCCGGGCCAGACGCTGGTGCTGTATCGCCCTGACCCAGACGGCGACGAGGTGATCGGCAGCGCCACGATCGCCGCGTCGTCCTGATCTTCGCGTGGGCTAGCCGGGGACGTTGGCGGCGATGTTGGTGATCACCATCGTCGACACCGACTCCGGGAACCCGCAGAACGTGACCTCCATCAACACCACCGACTTGACTTCGTAGTCGCGTCCGCAGTCGCCGGGGCGAGTCTGCAGTGACCGTTGATCAGACACCCACGGGCCCACGTACCCCGCTCCTTCCGAGGTGTTCGCGCAGTCGCGGACGGTGGTCACCAGCGCATCGAACGCATGGTGTGCGGTATTGGTATCGCGATAGGCGGCGGCGCCCTCGGAGATCAGCCCGCCGCGGGGTGGGTACTGGAACGTGGTCTTGTGGAATTCCTCGATGTCGGGTCCGAAGGTGGCGGTGTCCTCATAGACGAACCGGCATTGCGGCGGCGCCGTATTGGCAAGTGTGTCAACGTCGACCGGGGACGTGCCGTCCATCGACGGGATGATCGTGAGGTGCTCGTCGGCGCCGGTGATCGCCCGCATGCGGTTCTGATCGAGCAACACGTGGTCGATGTCGACCCCGGAAAGATTGGGTTGTGTGCCGAACGGCGCTACTGCGGCGCCGCCCACCACCCGGGTGCAGGCCGCGGCGAGCAGGGCCGCACCGCACAGCACCAGCGAGCGCATGCGGTCGAGCGTAGTCGCGCCCCTGGTCGGCTGTATCGGCACCGGTCGAATACGGTTGGCCGGTGAGCGTTTTCGCGACCGCCAGTGGCACCGGATCATGGCCGGGCACCACTGCGCGGCAAGCGGCCGAGGTCGTCGTCGGCGAATTGGGCGCCGCGATGGCCCACATCGTCGAGCTGCCTGCCAGGGGAGTGGGCGCCGACATCGTCGGGCGCGCAGGCGCGCTGCTGATCGACATGGCCATCGACACCGTGCCGCGCGGCTACCGGTTAGCGGCCAGGCCCGGCGCGGTGACCCGACGGGCCATCAGCCTGCTCGACGAAGACATCGACGCACTGGAAGAGGCGTGGGAGATCGCCGGGTTGCGCGGGAGCGGACGGCCGGTCAAGGTGCAGGCGCCCGGGCCGATCACCCTGGCCGCCGAGCTGGAGCTGGCCAACGGGCATCGCGCGATCACCGACCTGGGCGCCGTGCACGACATCGCCGCCTCACTGGCCGAAGGGGTCGCCGAGCATCGCGCGGCAGTGGCCCGTCGCCTCGACACACCCGTCGTCGTGCAACTCGATGAGCCGTCGCTGACCGCGGCGGTGACCGGACGGCTTGCCGGAGTGACCGCGCTGAGCCCTGTGGCCCCCATCGACGAGACGTTGGCCACCACATTGCTCGATACCTGCGTGGCCGTCGCGGGCCCCGACATGTCAGTGCACAGCTGCGCCGCGGCGTTACCGTGGAAAGCATTGCAGCGCAGCAACATTGCCGCAATTTCCATCGACATCGCGAGGCTTGAGGCTGCTGATCTCGATGCCACCGCGGAATTCGTCGAGTCCGGCCGCGCTATCATGCTCGGCGTCGTGCCGGCCGCTGCGCCGGCACGCCGTCCGTCGGCGGAGGAAGTTGCCGCCGCGGTCGTCTCGGTCATCGACCGGCTCGGCTTCGGCCGCTTGGCGCTGCGCGATCGCATCGGCGTCACCCCGGCGTGCGGCCTGGCCGCCGCGACCCCGCAGTGGGCGCGCGACGCCATCGAGCTGGCACGGCGCGCCGCGGAGGCCTTCGCCGACGATCCCGACGCCATCTGAAAAGCGCAACCAAAAGGTTGCGCATACGTCCGAAGCGTGCTCTACTGATAGGCAACCAGGAGGTTGCATATGAGTACAGATCGCATCGAAAAGCAAGCACTGTTGCGGGCCCCGCTGGACAGGGTGTGGCGGGCCATCACCGACGCCGAGGAGTTCGGACGCTGGTTCGGCGTCCGCTTCGACGGACCGTTCGTCGAAGGCAAGCCCGTCACCGCGACGATCACCCCGACGACCGTCGACGAGGAGGTGGCCAAGCGTCAGCAGCCGCACGCCGGGACCCGCTCGACCTGGCAGGTCGTTGCCATCGAAGCGCCGCGGCGCTTCGCCTATCGCTGGCATCCGTTCGCCGTTGACCCGGGTGTCGATTACGACCGGGAGCCGACCACGCTGGTCGAGTTCACCCTGTCGGAGGCGCCCGACGGCGTGCTGCTGACCATCACCGAATCCGGTTTCGACGCCATTCCCGAGACGCGCCGTTTCGCGTCGTTCGACGCCAATTCCGAGGGTTGGGCCATCCAGGCCGAGCTCGTGCGAAGGTATGCCGAAGGTCTGCGGGTGTGAGCGAACAGGTCGGGGTAGGAGCGCCGCTCTTTGATGCGCTCGGGGATCCGAATCGGCTGCGAATCGTCGTCCGGCTCTGTGACCTCGGTCCGAGTTCGACGACGCAAGTCATCAGCGTCATCCCGGTCACGCGGCAAGCCGCGAGTAAACACTTGCAGCTGCTGGAGGCGGCCGGTGTGGTCACCAGCAGCAGGCGGGGTCGTGAGCGCGTCTGGACCGTCCGGACCGAGCCGCTGGCCCAAGCCAGTGAATACCTCAGCCAGTTGTCGCGGCGCTGGGACGCCGCGGTGAACCGGTTGCGGGCCTTTGTGGAGGACTGAGCTGTCGGCGTACTTCGATAGCCTGCGAAGGTGACTTCAGCTGAAGCTGACCCCGTCTCGCCCGAGGTCCGTCGACTGTGGCGTGAACTGGCCGACGAGGTGCGCGAGCATCAGTTCCGTTATTACGTGCGCGATGCGCCGATCATCTCCGACGCGGACTTTGACGAGCTGCTGCGTCGGTTGGCCGCCCTCGAGGACGAGCACCCGGAGTTGCGTACGCCCGACTCACCGACCCAGCTCGTCGGTGGCGCCGGCTTCGCCACCGATTTCACCTCGGCCGAGCACCTTGAGCGGATGCTGTCGCTGGACAACGTATTCAGCACTGACGAGTTCGACGTGTGGTCCGCGCGCATCCACGCCGAGGTCGGTAGCGATGTGCCATTTCTGTGCGAGCTCAAGATCGACGGTGTCGCAATGGCTTTGGTGTATCGCGGCGGACGGTTGGTGCGCGCCGCGACCCGCGGTGACGGCCGCACCGGCGAGGACGTCACACTCAATGCGCGCACTATCGACGACGTCCCGGAGCGGCTCACCGACAGCAACGACTACCCGGTTCCCGACGTGCTCGAGGTCCGCGGTGAAGTGTTTTTCCGGGTCGCCGATTTCGAAGCGCTCAATGCCGCGCTGGTCGAAGACGGCAAGGCGCCGTTCGCCAACCCGCGCAACAGTGCGGCCGGATCGCTGCGGCAAAAGGATCCGGCGGTCACCGCGCGCCGCAGGCTACGGATGATCTGCCACGGGCTAGGGCACATCGAGGGATTTCGGCCACCCACCCTGCACGACGCATATCTGGCGCTGGCCGCGTGGGGGCTGCCTGTCTCCGAACACACCACGCGGGTGGGCAACGCCGCCGGCGCGCTTGACCGCATCGCCTACTGGGGCGAACACCGCCACGACGTAGACCACGAAATCGACGGCGTCGTCGTCAAAATCGACGATGTGGCCCTGCAGCGCAGGCTGGGGTCCACCTCGCGGGCACCGCGCTGGGCGATCGCCTACAAATACCCGCCGCAAGAGGTACAGACGAAACTGCTCGACATCCGCGTCAACGTCGGGCGCACCGGGCGGGTCACGCCGTTCGCGTTCATGACGCCGGTCACCGTCGCCGGATCGACGGTCGGTCTGGCGACCCTGCACAACGCCGCCGAAGTCAAGCGCAAGGGTGTGTTGATCGGTGACACCGTCGTGATCCGCAAGGCCGGCGATGTGATTCCCGAAGTGCTGGGTCCGGTGGTCGACCTGCGCGACGGCTCCGAACGCGAATTCGTCATGCCCACAACGTGTCCCGAATGCGCGACGCCGCTGGCGCCGGCCAAGGAGGGCGACGCCGACATCCGTTGCCCCAACTCGCGGGCCTGCCCGGCGCAATTGCGCGAGCGGGTATTTCACGTCGCTGGTCGCGGGGCTTTCGACATCGAGGGCCTGGGCTACGAGGCGGCCATCGCGCTGTTGAAAGCCGAAGTGATCGGCGACGAGGGTGACCTGTTCGGCCTGACCGAAGACGACCTGCTGCGCACCGAGTTGTTCCGCACCAAAAGTGGAGCGCTCTCGGCCAACGGCAAGCGGCTGCTCGCCAACCTTGATCGGGCCAAGAAGCAACCGCTGTGGCGGGTGCTGGTGGCGTTGTCGATTCGCCACGTCGGGCCAACCGCTGCGCGTGCGCTGGCCACCGAGTTCGGCAGCCTGGATGCGATCACGTCGGCCTCGACCGAGCAGCTGGCCGCGGTCGAGGGCGTCGGTCCCACGATCGCCGCAGCGGTGACCGAGTGGTTCACGGTGGATTGGCATCGGGCCATCGTCGACAAATGGCGCTCGGCCGGCGTGCGGATGGCCGACGAGCGCGACGCCAGCGTGCCCCGCACGCTGGAAGGGTTGACGATCGTGGTTACCGGCTCGTTGACGAGCTTCTCTCGCGATGACGCGAAGGAGGCCATCGTCGCGCGTGGCGGCAAAGCCGCGGGCTCGGTGTCGAAGAAGACCGACTACGTCGTCGCGGGAGATTCCCCCGGATCGAAGTACGACAAGGCCGTTGAGCTCGGCGTGCCCATCCTCGACGAGGACGGATTCCGAAAGTTGTTGGCCGACGGGCCTTCTGACTGATCAGGGCAGCAGCGGCAGCCGCCACAGCGGGGTGTGCGGTTCCAAGAGCCACATCCGGAT
The DNA here is from genome assembly GCA_036746615.1 of Mycobacterium sp. Classification (GTDB taxonomy): domain Bacteria; phylum Actinomycetota; class Actinomycetes; order Mycobacteriales; family Mycobacteriaceae; genus Mycobacterium. The sequence continues at coordinate 11,530 of DAIODV010000003.1, read as the reverse complement.
TGCGCTGAACCGAAACAGCCGCAGCGTGCCGGTGATCAGGATGGCGGCCAGCGGGAGGTCGGCCACCGCCGCGGTCAATTCCGACACCGGGAAGTCTCTGGGTCCGGCGGTCATCAGATCGAACCACGCATCGGCCAGCAACAACATGCCCGTCGCGAACGCCGTCAGCAACATCACCTGCCGGCGCAGCAGGCCGAAGACGACGGTTGCCGCCATCAGCGCGAGCAACAGCAGGTCGAAGCCGACCCACGTCGCCGTCCAGTCGTGCACCACGTAGACGTCGGGCAGCGCAAAAGACAGATAGAAGATCCACGGGATCAGCACCACCGTCCCGCCGATCATGATTCCCAGCCAGCCCCACCGGATCCGGCGCGCCGTGGCGACCGGCAGCAGATCGGAGAGCGGTCGCTCAAGTCGTCGTATCAGTTGACGGCGTTCGTGCGGGGACAGTGCGGCGATCTGGGCATCGGATAACAGACTCACACCTGTTCAATACCCCGTTTTTCGGCTTGCTCAGTGCAACAGCGTCGCCACGATGCCGGCCAGGTAGCCCAGCCGGGCCACCTCGGATGGCCGGAATGCGGGTCCTCCCGGCCGGCCCAGCATCACTGCCATGTCGGGTGGGCCCAGCGGCGCGGCGACCAGCGTGGTGTCCAGCTCACGCCACACCTGCGGCACCCAGTCGTCGCTGATATCCAGGGCGGTTGCGTGCTGGATTGGCATCCACGGGACGGCGTCCAGCCGGGTTTCCGGCGCGCCGGGACTGCCCGCGACCGGCTGAATCCCGTCGCCCGAGCTGCGCAGCACCACACACCAGCTCACCCGCAGCACCTGCGGGGCCTCATCGACCAGCACCTTCAGCTTGGCCGCGGTGTCGCCAGCTGCGGCGACGTGATCAATCAGTTCCAGTTCCCGGTGTGCTTCCAGCAGGCCGGTGTGCGGTCGCAGGCTGTCCACCCGCACCCCGTTGAGTGCTTCGGCCGCGGTGATCAACGTGTCGGGCATGGCCCGCGGCGGCAACTCGACCACGAGGTCGTCGATCGCGAAACCGGACCCGCGCTCGACCACATCCAGCGACAAGATGTCGGCTCCGACCGAGCCCAGGGCCACGGCCAGCGAGCCGAGGCTGCCCGGCCGGTCGGCAAGCTGAACGCGCAGCAGATAGGAAGGCACGCGCACACTGTCGCACAGCGGCGCGCCCGCGGCATTTCGGCGCCAGCCCCGGCGGCTAGAGTTTTCGGTCGTGTCCCAGATCTCCCGCGACGAGGTGGCCCATCTGGCCCGGCTGGCCCGCCTGGCGTTGACCGATGCCGAGCTGGACAGCTACGCCGGCCAACTCGACGCCATCTTGACCCACGTCAGCCAGATCCAATCCGTCGACGTCACCGGCGTTGAAGCGACCGACAACCCCCTCAAGGACGTCAACGTCACCCGCCCGGACCAGACCACACCGTGTCTGACTCAGCAGGAAGCGCTCGCGGAGGCGCCCGAAGCCGTCGACGGGCGTTTCGCCGTCCCGCAGATCCTCGGGGAACCGCAGTGACCGACATCATCCGGCTCGACGCCGCGGCGCTGGCCGGCAAAATCGCCACCAAAGAGCTGTCGTCCACCGAAATCACCCAGGCCTTCCTCGACCAGATCGCGGCGACCGATGACCGCTACGGCGCGTTCCTGCACGTCGCCGCCGACGCGGCGCTGTCGGCCGCCGACGCTGTCGACAAGGAGCTGGCCGCCGGCGAGCAGCCGCCGTCCCCGCTAGCCGGGGTGCCCTTGGCCCTCAAAGACGTGTTCACCAGCCGCGACATGCCGACCACCTGCGGGTCGAAGATCCTCGAGGGCTGGCGCTCTCCTTACGACGCCACGGTGACCGCGCGGCTGCGGGCAGCCGGGATCCCGATCCTGGGCAAGACCAACATGGACGAGTTCGCGATGGGCTCGTCGACGGAGAATTCCGCATACGGCCCGACCCGCAACCCATGGGACACCGAGCGGGTGCCCGGTGGCTCCGGCGGCGGAAGTGCCGCCGCGCTCGCCGCCTTCCAGGCGCCGCTGGCCATCGGAACCGACACCGGCGGCTCCATCCGGCAGCCGGCCGCGCTGACGGCGACGGTCGGAGCCAAACCCACCTACGGCACGGTGTCTCGCTACGGGCTGGTGGCCTGCGCGTCGTCGCTGGATCAAGGCGGACCGTGCGCGCGCACCGTTCTCGACACCGCGCTGCTCCATCAGGTGATCGCCGGGCACGATCCCAAAGACTCCACCTCCGTTGACGCCCAAGTGCCCGACATCGTCGGCGCCGCAAGAGCCGGCGCGGCAGGCGATCTCAAGGGCGTGCGCGTCGGCGTAGTCAAGCAACTGCGGGGGGAGGGCTATCAGCCCGGCGTGCTGGCATCGTTCAACGATGCTGTCGAGCAGTTGACCGCAATCGGCGCCGATGTGTCCGAAGTCGACTGTCCCCATTTCGATCACGCGCTGGCCGCCTACTACTTGATTTTGCCGTCGGAAGTGTCGAGCAACCTGGCCCGCTTCGACGCGATGCGCTACGGCTTGCGGGTCGGCGACGACGGCACGCACAGCGCTGAGGAGGTGATGGCGCTGACCCGTGCGTCCGGTTTCGGCCCAGAAGTCAAGCGGCGCATCATGATTGGCACCTACGCTCTGTCAGCCGGCTACTACGACGCCTACTACAACCAGGCGCAAAAGGTGCGTACGTTGATCGCCCGCGATCTCGATACGGCCTATGAATCGGTGGACGTGCTGGTGTCGCCGACCACGCCGACGACCGCGTTCCGGTTGGGGGAGAAGGTCGACGATCCGCTGGCGATGTATTTATTCGACCTGTGCACGCTGCCGCTGAACCTGGCCGGCCACTGCGGAATGTCGGTGCCGTCGGGATTGTCGCCGGACGACAACCTTCCGGTCGGGCTGCAGATCATGGCGCCGGCCCTCGCCGACGACCGGATCTACCGAGTCGCCGCGGCCTATGAAACCGCCCGAGGGCCCTTGCCGACGGCAATCTGAGCCTCGAACTCCGCGCCACAGACAGAGAATCGCATTTCTGACGCCGGTTTCGTGCGATTCTGCGTCTGCTCGCGCCAGTAGCCGACCAAGCGGCAAGATGAAGGCATGCGGATCGGAATTCTTACCGGAGGTGGGGACTGTCCCGGGCTTAACGCCGTCATCCGTGCGGTGGTGCGCACCTGCGACTCGCGATACGGGTCGTCAGTGGTCGGGTTTCAAGACGGATGGCGCGGGCTGCTGGAAAACCGGCGCATCCAACTTCGCAACGACGACCGAAATGACCGCCTGCTGACCAAGGGCGGCACAATGCTGGGCACCGCCCGAGTGCATCCCGACAAGTTGCGGGCAGGCCTGCCACAGATCATGCAGACGTTGGACGACAACGGCATCGACGTGCTGATCCCCATCGGCGGCGAGGGCACGCTGACCGCCGCGCACTGGCTCTCCGAAGAGAACGTTCCCGTCGTGGGCGTGCCCAAGACGATCGACAACGACATCGACTGCACCGACGTGACTTTCGGCCACGACACGGCGCTAATGGTGGCGACCGAAGCCATCGACCGATTGCACAGCACCGCCGAATCGCATCAGCGGGTAATGCTGGTGGAGGTCATGGGTCGGCACGCCGGCTGGATTGCGCTGAATGCCGGGCTGGCGTCGGGCGCCCACATGACGCTGATCCCCGAGCAACCCTTTGATGTGGAGGATGTGTGCCGGTTGGTCAAGCAGCGATTCCAGCGCGGCGACTCGCATTTCATCTGCGTGGTTGCCGAAGGCGCCAAACCGGTTTCGGGATCGATGACGCTGCGCGAAGGCGGCCTCGACGAATTCGGCCACGAGCGGTTTACCGGCGTGGCCGACCAGCTGGCAGCCGAAGTGGAGAAGCGCATCAACAAGGACGTCCGGGTGACCGTGCTTGGTCATGTCCAGCGCGGCGGCACGCCGACCGCCTACGACCGGGTGCTGGCCACCCGCTTCGGGGTCAATGCCGCCGACGCCGCGCATGCCGGTGAGTACGGACAGATGGTTTCGCTGCGCGGCCAGGACATCGGCCGTGTGCCGCTGGCGGATGCGGTGCGTCAACTCAAGCTGGTGCCGCAAAGTCGCTATGACGACGCCGCCGCCTTCTTCGGCTAACGGTCGAGCGCTACTTGCCGTTCACTTTGATGCCGCCTGGGTTCAACCCCTATTCCACCCATGTTTAGCCAGCTCAAGGCAATTTTCAGGGTTTCAACGCGCTCGTGCAGGGGTACCGTAGGAGACATGAGTCCCCGCGGTTTCGGTCGCGGTGTAATTCAGAAACCACCGCCTAGGGCGGTGCGGCAAAGCACACCGCCGCACCATCGGCCTTTGCCGGGCCAGCCACCGCTTCCGCCGCGTCCCGGCCATCCGGGCTATCAGCAGCCGCCGTGGCCCAATCAACCGCCGATGGAAACAACCACGGCTCCAGCAGCGCAGGCGAAGACCCCGCCCGTTGCGTGGCAGCGGCCACTGCGCAGGATCGCACTGGACAGCCTCGAAGTCCCATCCACCGAGGCGCCGCACGAATTCAACTGGCGAGACGTGCTGGCCCGAACGACCGGAATACACCTCGGTCCGAGCAGAAGCGAGATCCACGAACTCGAACTGCGGGGTCGGATCCAAGTGCCGTTAGGCAGCGCGTTTCCCATCGCGGTGCTGAACCTCAAAGGTGGCGTCGGTAAGACATCGGTCGTCGAGGCGCTGGGCTCAACATTCGCCGATGCCCGCGCCGACCGGGTGATCGCCTGGGACGTCGACTCCGGAGACCTCGCCGACCGGCACGGCTACCAAAACCAGCTGAACGTAGCCGATTTGCTCGCCAATCGGTCAGTGACGCGGTATCCGGACGTGCGAGCGTATACCCGTCGCAATCGCGCCGGCTTGGAACTGCTGGCGCTGCCGAACTACTCAGACAGTGACTGGCTCATCGGGCGCGACGATGTCCTTAGAGCGTTTTCGATACTGCGCAATCACTACTCTGTGGTGTTGATGGACTGTGGCAAATCGCTGAAATCTGCTGTGGCGGAAGCGGTTTTGTCGGAGTCGCGAGCCCTTGTGATGGTCGCCAACGCCTGCGTCGACGCAATTGACAAGACCCGCACCACAATTGAGTGGTTATCCAGAAATGGGTATCAGCGACAGATCGAGTCGACAGTGCTGGTGATCAACCACACCGAACGAGGAAGGCCGAGCGGGCCGGTGACCAACCGGCTGCAACAGCTTTCCGCGGAGTTCATCCCGGGCCGTGTGGTGAACCTCCCATTTGATCGGCATGTGCACGAGGGCCAAGAAATCATCCTGGAGCAGCTAGGCAAGCAGAGCAGGCGTCGCTATTTGGAGCTCGCCGCTGCGCTGGCGGACATATTCCCCGGGCGCGGAATGCCAGAGCGCGAGCGCTGCTGACCGCTGGTGCGCCAACCCGTGCCGTTTCGTAGCGGCTAGCTGTAACGTCACGGCTGTGACGGGACCTTTGACCTGCGGCGTGTGCGGCATCGGCTTCGGCGGCCGGGCTGATGCGATGTATTGCTCGTCCGCGTGCCGGCAGAAGGCCCACCGGGCCCGTACCGCACGCCGAATCGCCGAATGGGCCGGTCAGCAGCGGCCGAGAGTGCGGGCTGCGCGAGCGATCATCAAACCGGACGTCGCCAACACCATCCAACGGGCGCAACGGGAACAACGGCGAGCCCGTGAACTGTGTCGCACTGCCGCCGACACCCTGCGCGAAAGTGTCGCCGCAAAGCGGCGACTCGCGGCCATCCAATGGTCAACGGAGCGTGGTTGATGTCGGCCGAATTGGACGGCCAGGCAGCCGAAGTCGGGCAGGCCTTCGCCGGCGCGCCGCAGCGTGTCGGGTGGTTCCGCTTCTACTTCGAGGACCAGCGCTGGGAGTGGTCGGAGCAGGTGCAGCGGTTGCACGGCTACGAGCCGGGAACGGTGGTACCGACAACCGACCTGGTCTTGGCGCACAAGCACCCCGATGATCGGGGCCAGGTGGCCCGGACCATCGAAGACATGCTGCGTACCCACCGCGCGTTCAGTACGCGGCATCGGATCATCGACACCAGCGGCGTCGTGCACCATGTCGTGGTGGTGGGGGATCAGCTCACCGACGATCGGGAAGCGGTCATCGGCACCCACGGTTACTACGTCGACATCACGCCGACGTCGGACCGGGCCCAAGATGAGCTCATCACCGCCAAGATCGCCGAGATCGCCGAGCACCGGGCGGTGATCGAACAGGCCAAGGGAATGCTGATGCTGGTCTACGGTATCGACTCGGCGGCCGCGTTCGACTTACTCAAGTGGCGATCTCAAGAAAGCAACGTCAAGCTGCGGGTGCTGGCGCCCCAGATCGTCGAAGACTTTTGTGCTGTCCGGGACAAAGCCATCGGGTCTCGATCGGCTTTCGACCATATGCTGCTGACCGCTGACGCGCGGGTAACAGGCGACGGCGGCGAGCCGGTGGGTCGGCCCGCCAATTAGGATCGAGCGCATGACGCTTGCCGCGGCCGAGTTGCTCGACTACGACGACGTCGTCGCACGCTACGAGCCGGTACTCGGGCTCGAGGTGCACGTCGAGCTGTCTACTGCCACGAAGATGTTCTGCGGGTGCGCCACCGCATTCGGCGCCGAGCCCAATACCCAGGTGTGCCCGGTGTGTCTGGGCCTGCCGGGTTCGCTGCCGGTGCTCAACGAGGCCGCGGTGGAATCGGCGATCCGGATCGGACTGGCGTTGAACTGCGAGATCGTTCCGTGGTGCCGGTTTGCCCGGAAAAACTACTTCTACCCGGACATGCCGAAGAACTACCAGATCTCGCAGTACGACGAGCCGATCGCCATCAACGGCTATCTGGAGGTACCGCTCGAGGATGGCACCAGCTGGCGAGTCGAGATTGAGCGTGCGCACATGGAGGAAGACACCGGCAAGCTGACCCACTTGGGCAGCGAGACAGGCCGCATCCACGGCGCCACTACCTCGCTGATCGACTACAACCGCGCGGGTGTGCCGCTGATCGAGATCGTCACCAAGCCCATCGTGAACACCGGTGAACGCGCCCCGCAAATCGCCCGGGCCTACGTGACGGCGCTGCGGGATTTGTTGCGCGCCTTGGGTGTTTCCGACGTCCGGATGGACCAGGGCTCGATGCGCTGCGACTCGAACGTATCGCTGATGCCGATCGGGGCCGCGGAGTTCGGTACCCGCACCGAGACCAAGAACGTCAATTCGCTCAGAAGCGTCGAGGTGGCGGTCCGTTACGAGATGCAGCGGCAGGCTGCCGTTTTGGCGTCCGGCGGACGAATCACCCAAGAAACGCGCCACTTTCACGAGGCCGGGTACACCAGCCCGGGGCGCACTAAAGAGACCGCCGAGGATTACCGCTACTTCCCGGAGCCCGACCTGGAACCGGTGGCGCCCAGCCGCGAACTCGTCGAACGGTTGCGTCAGACCATTCCGGAACTACCGTGGTTGCGCCGCAAGAAGATTCAAGAGGAATGGGGCGTTTCCGACGAGGTGATGCGGGATCTCGTCAACGCCGGCGCCGTCGAACTGGTGACCGCGACCGTCGAGCATGGTGCTTCCAGTGAGAAGGCCCGGGCTTGGTGGGGCAACTTCCTGGTGCAGAAGGCCAACGAGGCGGGCGTGGAACTCGATGAATTACCAATCACCCCGGCCCAAATCGCGGCAGTAGTGGCGTTGGTCGACGACGGCAAGCTGTCCAACAAGCTGGCCCGCCAAGTCGTCGAGGGTGTGTTGGCCGGAGAGGGCGAGCCCGAAGCGGTGATGACCGCGCGCGGATTGGCCGTGGTGCGCGACGATTCGCTGATCCAGGCCGCGGTCGACGAGGCGTTGGCGGCCAATCCCGATGTCGCCGAAAAGATCCGGGGCGGCAAGGTTGCGGCCGCAGGCGCGATCGTCGGCGCGGTCATGAAGGCCACCAAGGGCCAAGCCGACGCAGCGCGGGTGCGCGAGCTGGTGCTCAAAGCCTGCTCTTAGCAGGCGGATTCAGAATGCGCTTGCCAGGTTGAAGAGCTGGTTGCCAACGTCGTCCCACCCAATCGCCTGCGCGATCGCCTGTCCCGTCTCGAGCAAGGAGGCGATCGGCCCGACCATCGTGGCCGGATCCCTCAAGAACGCGCTGGCCGTCAAGCTGATGTCGCCGAGTATTCCGAGGTCGTAGGTGGACGTGCCACCAACTTCAAAGTCGAAACCGAGTGCGTTGAAGAACGAGCCGGCTGGGCTGAACAAGCCGCCGAGGTCGAGCTGGGGCGTCGTGCCGAGGATGGGGCCGATCCCGAATTCCTCTAGCAGGTTGTAGGCATTGCCGTAGCCCTCGAAGAACGCATTGGTGGAGTTGATCGGCATATCGAGCAGATCGTTGAATGCCGTCGTGACGTCGCCGCCCTGGAGTGCATTGAAGATGTGGACGGCGTCATCCAGGGTTTGCGCGATCGGGCTGAAGATGGTGCCGAACGTTCCCCACGCGACGCCGCTTGCCGGCGACCCCATGAGTTCGAGCAATGGCCGAATTTGGCCTTCCAAGTCGCTGTTGCCGCCAACAAGCAGATTAAGCAGGTCAAGGGTGCCGAAGTTGATTGAGCCGAGGTCGATTGAGCCCAGGAACCCGAGATCGATTGACCCGAGGTTCAGCACGAGCGGGAAGCCGTGAATCAGCCAGTTGAGCATGTCGGAATGGCCACCCAACGTGAAGGTCGGGTTGATATCGATGCAGCCGATAGGGCTATAGCAAGCTCCGACGTCGAACCCGGTCGTAATGGGTGTGTTGCTGAGAGAAGGAAGAAGGTACGGCGCCGAGCCGGTGGGGTAGAACGGCTCGAACGGGGCCTTGAGTGCGTTGTTGAGGTTGTTCTGGATTTCGGTCGGGATGTCGCCGATTTGCGAGGGATCGGTGAAGACGGTGTTGAGGTAGCCGAGGAAGTTTTCAGCGACTTGCTGCGGCGCCGGAAACGGTGCTCCGAGAAATGGATTCAGAATATTGTTGGTGAAACTGGTGGAGGCGTTGGTGAAGAGCTGCTCCAACGAGACGTCGTCGAAGGCGCCCGCGGTCAGCTGCACCTCCGCGGTCTGGACGTCGGGCAGCGCGCGGGCGAGGGCCCGGCCGTTGCCACCCGTGCGCGGACCCGGTGCCCAG
>DAIODV010000003.1:655-2326 GCA_036746615.1 Mycobacterium sp. | reverse complement strand
CAGGTCGGTGATGCCGCCCGCCCGCAGCCGGGCGGTGGCGGTGATGAGGCCGGCGCCAACGAGGACGACCCCTGCGGTGATCCAGGGGCGAGTAGTGAGTTGCATGGCCGCCTCCTCAACATGTGTCTAATTAAAGTTAGACATTACCTGAGTAGACGCTGAGAATTCTTCAGTTTCCGGAAACGGCTTTGGGCGTGGCGGCGGGGCTCAGCCGACGGCGAACAAGGGCATAACCCAACCGATGACAACGCTTGGGTCGTTATGCCTGAATATCGCCCGGACGCTGACGCGTTGGATGCCTACTCGGCCGTGGTCACCGCGGTCGCCCAAACAGTGCTGCCCAGTGTGGCCAGCATCTCGGTGCGCAGCCGGCGCGGCAATGGCGGCGGCAGCGCAAGCGTCATCACACCCGACGGCTACCTGTTGACCAGCGCTCACGTCGTCGCCGGAACTCGCTCCGCGCAAGCCACGTTCGCCGACGGCACCACGGTGGCCGTGGATATCGCCGGTCGCGACGAACTTTCCGACCTGGCCGTGTTGAAGGCGCGCGGTGCCGTGCCCGCTCCGGTGCCGATGGGCCGCGCCGAGGATCTGCAAGTCGGACAACTCGTCGTCGCGATCGGCAATCCGCTGGGCTTGGCCGGAAGTGTCACGGCCGGCATCGTCTCCGGGCTCGGACGCTCGCTACCGACCAAGGCGGGCCGCGTCGTCGACGAAGTCATTCAAACCGATGCCGCACTCAACCCGGGAAACAGTGGCGGCGTGCTGGCCGACGGGCGCGGCCGAATGGTCGGGGTCAACACTGCTGTGGCCGGTATCGGCCTCGGGCTGGCGGTGCCGATCAATGCATCCACACACAAGATCATCTCGGCGCTGATGCATACCGGTCGGGTGCGTCGGGCGTGGCTGGGCATCGCCGGTGCACACACCGCTGTTCCACCGGCGGCTGCCGCGAAAATCGGCACCACCCACGGCTTGCAGATCGCCAGCGTGGTCGCCGGCAGCCCGGCCGCCGAAGCGGGCCTGCGACGTGGCGACATCGTCGTCAGCGTCGACGGCCGGAACGTGGTGACCGCCACTGCGATTCAGCAGTTGATGGTCGAAGACGCCATTGCACGCCGGATTGAGATGACGGTGTGGCGCAATGGCGCTCTCGTCGACGTCTTCGTGACACCTCGCGAACTCGCCGACCGCTGAACGTATCGTTTTGGCGATGACCGGTATCGGCGATCAGCTTCGCGAGCAGACGGTGGACACCGTGCTCGGAGCACTGCGGGTGCAAGTCGCGGGAGCCGGCGCGCCGATCATGTTTTGGCCGAGCTTGTTGATGACCGGTGACATGTGGCATGGGGTGGCCGATCGTCTGGTCGCGCGCTCGCAGGTGGTGTTGGTTGACCCGCCTGGACACGGTGGCAGTCAGCCTTTGACCAGCATGTTCACCTTCGATGAGTGCGCCCGTTGTGTTGTCGACACTCTCGACGGGCTTGGCCTCGACCAAGCTCACTTCGTCGGCAACTCGTGGGGCGGCATGATCGGGGCCACGTTCGCCGCGACGCATCCCGATCGACGCGAGCCCGCGGATGATGCCGTGCAGGAGTGCTGGTTGCGGCTCAGCCGCGCCGACACGAGCGGCATCGAGAATCTGGGCGCCTGGCTGACGACGGTGGTTGG
>DAIODV010000003.1:0-645 GCA_036746615.1 Mycobacterium sp. | reverse complement strand
CGCCGCGACGTACCCCAACCGAGTCGGCGCGGCCGTGCTGATGAATTGCACCGCGGGCCGCGCCGGTATCAGCCAAAAAGTTCGGTACGCGATGCTGCTTCGCATCGCGCAATGGCAGGGCGAGATTGGACCGGCGCTTATTCGCTCGGTGCTCAAGGCATTCCTGGGGCCGACGACGTTTCGGGAGCGTCCCGACGTTGTGGCACAAGTCCGTTCAGCGGTGCAGTCGGTCAATGTGCCCTCAGTGTCCTGGGCGGTCAAGAGCGTGGTCCCGGCTCGGCCTGACCAACGGCCGTTGTGCGCCGGCATAACCAGCCCGGTGCTCGTCATCGCAGGAGCTGAGGACGCCACGTTCCCCCCGCGCGAAGCTGTCGCGATGGCCGAGTCTATCCCCGGCTCGTCGATTCGGGTGCTCGACGGGGTAGCTCATCTCGCCGGTCTCGAAAACCCTGCGCTGGTCAGCAGTCTCATCGAGGAGTTTGTGTTCGGGGACGACGCGTAGCCGGCGCTTGCCCACGAATCCTGTTGGGCCATTATGGCGATGTGGGCGGTGACGAATCTTTCGACCGACTGGTCGCGATGCTGGACTACACGATGTTCGTGGTGACAACCCAAGCCGACGATCACCCGTCGGGTTGCCTGGTC
>DAIODV010000002.1:8358-28762 GCA_036746615.1 Mycobacterium sp. | reverse complement strand
TGTCGACTGCATCTGGCTGCCGCCGTTTTACGACTCGCCGCTGCGCGACGGCGGCTACGACATCCGCGACTTCTACAAAGTGCTGCCGGAGTTCGGCACGGTCGATGACTTCGTCGAGTTGGTCGATGCTGCCCACCGCCGAGGTATCCGGGTCATCACCGACTTGGTGATGAACCACACGTCGGATTCACACGCCTGGTTCCAAGAATCGCGGCGCGACCCCGAGGGACCCTACGGCGACTACTACGTGTGGAGCGACACCAGCGACAAGTACGGCGACGCGCGGATCATCTTCGTCGACACCGAAGACTCGAACTGGACGTTCGACCCGGTGCGCCGCCAGTTCTACTGGCATCGGTTCTTCGACCACCAGCCGGATCTGAACTATGACAACCCCGCCGTTCAGGAGGCGATGCTCGACGTCATGCGGTTCTGGCTTGACCTCGGTATCGACGGGTTCCGGCTGGACGCCGTGCCGTACCTGTTCGAACGTGAGGGCACCAACTGCGAGAACCTGCCCGAGACGCACGCATTTCTCAAGCGGGTGCGCAAGGTCGTCGATGACGAATTCCCCGGGCGTGTGCTGCTGGCCGAGGCCAACCAATGGCCCAGCGATGTCGTCGAGTATTTCGGTGATCCCGAAACCGGTGGCGACGAATGCCACATGGCCTTTCACTTTCCGCTGATGCCGCGCATCTTCATGGCGGTGCGCCGCGAATCGCGGTTCCCGATCTCGGAAATCATGGCGCAAACACCGCCGATCCCGAAGATGGCGCAGTGGGGCATTTTCTTGCGCAACCACGACGAGCTGACGCTGGAAATGGTCACCGACGACGAGCGCGACTACATGTACGCCGAGTACGCCAAGGATCCGCGGATGAAGGCCAATGTCGGGATCCGCCGGCGGCTGGCCCCGCTGCTGGAGAAAGATCCCGATCAGATCGAGTTGTTCACGGCGTTGCTGCTGTCGCTGCCCGGCTCCCCGGTCATCTACTACGGCGACGAGATCGGGATGGGTGACGTCATCTGGCTCGGCGATCGCGACGGAGTTCGCACCCCGATGCAGTGGACCCCGGACCGCAACGCGGGCTTCTCCACGGCCAATCCCGGCCGGTTGTACGTGCCGCCCAGCCAGGATCCGATCTATGGCTACCAAGCCGTCAACGTGGAGGCCCAACGCGACACCTCGACCTCGCTGCTCAACTGGACACGCACGATGTTGGCGGTCCGGCGCAGGCATGAGGCCTTCGCGATCGGTACGTTCGAGGAAATGGGCGGATCCAACCCGTCAGTACTGGCTTACGTGCGCGAAGCCGACCACGATGTGGTGCTTTGCGTGAACAATTTGTCGCGTTTCCCGCAGCCCATCGAACTGAACCTTCAACACTGGAGCGGCTACACGCCGGTCGAACTGACAGGTCAAGTCGAATTCCCGCGGATCGGCCAACTGCCCTATCTACTGACGCTGCCAGGACACGGGTTCTACTGGTTCGAGCTGGCCGAGTCAGAGGAGACGCAATGAACTTGCCGTGGTCCGAATGGCTCCCCCAGCAGCGCTGGTATGCCGGGCGAAGCCGGGAACTCGCGACCGCCGAGTCGACCCACGTCGTCGCGTTGCGTGATGGCCTTGACCTGGTGCTGGTCGACGTCAGCTACACCGACGGTTCGGCGGAGCGCTACCAGGTGCTCGTCGCCTGGGACACCGCTCCGGTACCCGAGTTCACCCTCGTCGCCACCATCGGCGGCGAGGGCGAACACACCGCCTATGACGCGCTGTATGACCCGTCGGCGGCCCAATTTCTGCTGTCGCTGATGGACACGGCTGCAGTTCGCTCGGATGTGACATTCGCCAAGGAACCGGACGTCGCCCTGCCGCTGGAGGCGTCGCCCCGGGTATCGGACGCCGAGCAGAGCAACACCAGTGTGATCTTCGAGCGAGACGCGATCCTGAAGGTGTTCCGCCGGGTCAGCGCCGGCATCAACCCCGATATCGAGCTGAACCGGGTCCTCGGCCGGGCAGGCAACCCACATGTGGCCCGATTGCTCGGCAGCTACGAGCTGACCGCTGACAACGAGACCTGTCCGCTCGGCATGGTGACCGAGTATGCGGCCAATGCGGCTGAAGGCTGGGCGATGGCGACTGCCAGCGTCCGCGACCTGTTCGCGGAGGCCGACCTATATGCCCATGAGGTCGGCGGCGACTTCGCCGGCGAGTCCTACCGGCTCGGTGAAGCCGTCGCGTCGGTGCATGCCACGCTGGCCGATGCTCTTGGCACGTCGCAGGCGCCGTTCCCGGTGGACACCATGTTGGCGCGGTTGTCGTTGGCGATCGCGGGGGTGTCCGAACTCGAGCAATACGCGGAGGCGATCGAGCAGCGCTTCGGCAAGCTGGCGGAGCAGACGATCACCGTGCAACGAGTGCACGGCGATCTGCATCTTGGGCAGGTGTTGCGCACCCCGGAGACCTGGCTGCTGATCGACTTCGAAGGTGAGCCCGGTCAGCCGCTGGCGGAGCGTCGCGCGCCGGATTCGCCGTTGCGTGATGTGGCCGGCGTACTGCGCTCCTATGACTACGCCGCCTACGGTCCACTGGTTGACCAGTCAGACGACAAGCAACTCGCCGCGCGCGCCCGAGAGTGGGTGCAGCGCAACCGCACTGCATTCTGCGACGGCTACGCGGCGGCATCCGGTGTCGATCCGCGTGATTCAGCTCTCATATTGGCGGCATATGAACTGGACAAGGCGGTGTATGAGACCGGTTATGAGTCGCGGCACCGGCCCGGCTGGTTGCCGATTCCGCTGCGATCGATCGCCAAGCTCGTTAACAACTGATAGCCAAGCGATATGAGTGCCATGTGAGTTCGGTGTGCGGCGCTGCACGCGTGGCGGGCCGAATGAAAGCATGGCTGCATGCTTCGTGACACATTCGACAGTGAAGCGCGCCTGTCGTGGGTGCTGGCCGTACTGGCCGGCGTGCTGGGCGCGACGGCCTTCACCCATTCCGCCGGATACTTCGTGACGTTCATGACCGGGAACGCACAACGCGCGGTGCTCGGGTACTTCCGCGACGACGTGTTGTTGTCGGTGACGGCTGGTCTGCTCATGTTGGCGTTCGTCGGCGGCGTGGTGATCGCTTCAGTGTGCCGTCGCCATTTCTGGGTCGACCATCCGCACGGACCGACCGTGCTCACCACTTTCAGCCTGCTGGCCGCCACCGTAGTCGACGTCATCGACGAGGGCTGGGAACAGAACTTTCTCGACTTCCCGCCAATCCTGTTGGTGGCCTTCGGTATTGGCGCCCTGAACACTTCGTTCGTCAAGGATGGCGAGGTGTCGACGCCGCTGAGCTACGTGACCGGAACGCTGGTCAAGATGGGCCAGGGCATCGAACGCCATATCGCGGGTGGAGACGTGTCGGATTGGCTCGGTTATTTCCTGCTGTTCGCCAGCTTCGTGGTGGGTGCGACGGCGGGCGGCGGAATTAGCTTGGTAGTCAACGGAACCGGAATGCTGGTAGCTGCGTCAGCCCTGTGTGCGTTGATGACCGCGTACACATACTTTCACCAGGACCGCCGCGCCCTACTGCACGAGCGCGCCTAAAAAATGCATCGGCAGCAGCGCTGGGGGCACGCTGCTGCCGATGCGTCGGAGGGTAAGTCAGGTGGCCGCTTGACCACCGCTCAGCACGCGCTGAATGTCGGGCTTCATGGCGACCAGTTGCTGGTTCCAATAACCCCAGTCATGCGTCCCGTTGGGCGGGAAGTTGAACACACCGTTATTGCCGCCCGAGGCCACGTAGTTGTCGCGGAACTGCTCGTTGGTGCGCAACGTGAACTGCTCCAGGAACTTGGCCGGCATGCTGTCGCCGCCAAGGTCGTTCGGAGAGCCATTGCCGCAATACCCCCACGCGCGGGTGTTGTTTTGCACCAGCCGAGGAATCTGGACCATCGGGTCGTTGCGCTTCCACGCCGGGTCGCTCGTCGGACCCCACATGTTGGTCGCGCTGTAGCCGCCCGCATCGCCCATCGCCAGACCGATCAGCGTCGGCCACCAGCCCTCAGACGGGTTCAAAAAGCCCGACAGCGATCCCGCGTAGGAGAACTGCTGCGGGTAGTACGCGGCCAGGATCAATGCGGAACCACCCGACATCGACAAGCCCACCGCGGCATTGCCAGTCGGCGAGATGCCCCGGTTGGCCTGCAGGTAGGCCGGCAGCTCCCGGGTGATGAAGGTTTCCCACTTGTAGGTCTGGCAACCGGTTTTGCCGCAAGCAGGCTGATACCAGTCGGTGTAGAAGCTGGACTGTCCACCGACCGGCATGATCACCGACAGGCCTGACTGGTAGTACTCCTCGAACGCGGGAGTGTTGATGTCCCAGCCGTTGAAATCGTCCTGAGCGCGCAACCCGTCGAGCATGTAGACGGCGTGCGGTCCGCCGCCCTGGAACTGGACCTTGATACTGCGGCCCATCGCCGCCGATGGCACCTGCAGGTACTCGACAGGCAGGCCCTTTTTGGAGAACGCTCCTACGGTCGCTGAGCCGCCGATAGCACCGACGAGACCGGCCAGCAAGGCTGCGCCAACGGTCGCGATTGCCAGTCGGCGCGGCAATCGTGCCGCTGCGCCGCGCAACTTTCCGAACTTCATAGCTCTTACCCCATCCCAACTTTCATCTGCCGCATGACGCGGTCGAATAGCTGTCGGACGCAGTCAAACACGGTGTGTGACTCACAACCGTTTGCCGCTTCGGGGTGTGGCGTCGCGGTTGGCTAACGATTAAGTGTCGGCGCGGACTCGAAGATAACGATTGGGACTCGCTGGCCTTGTGACGTCAGCATTAGCAGCGCTGCAAGGCAATTCGACGACACGTACGCGGGCTATCGCTCGAGGCGATGCAGGACAACGTCGTTCAGTTGCCCGCCGTGCGCGACCGCAGTCATGTAGGTGCAGTTCGGTTGGCGGCGGCGATCCGTCGGCGACCCCGGATTGAGCAACCGCAGCCCGGTGCTCGTCGTGGTGTCCCACGGGATATGACTGTGGCCGAAGATCAGCACATCGCTGTCGGGGTAGCGCAATGACATTCGCGCGTCCCGGCCGGCTGCCGCGCCCGTCTCGTGCACGACGGTGAAATGCACACCTTCCAAGAGCGCGTCAGCGCGTTCCGGTAGCCGCGACCGCAAAACCGGCCCGTCGTTGTTGCCCCAACAAGCCACCAGCTGCGAAGCGTTCGCTGTCAACCTATCCAGCAAATCCACCGACACCCAATCGCCGGCATGAAAGACGACATCGGCTTGCGCCACCTCGTCCCATACCTGGCTGGGCAGATCACGGGCGCGCCGCGGAATGTGCGTATCGGCAAGAAGGAGCAGCCTCACCCGGTCATCCTGCAACAGGCTATTGGGCCAAAAACTTGAGAAGTACCTCGTTGAATTCGTCGGCGTGGCTGAGGTTGCAACCATGCGGACCATCGGCGATCACATGCAGTTCGCTGCCGGGGATGGCGTCATGGGTAAGCCTTGCTGAACTCTCGAACGGCACCGAGGCGTCGGCGTCACCGTGGATGACTAGCGTGGGGACTGACACTAGGGCCAGATCGAGGCGGAAGTCGGTAGTGCTCCACGCCTCCATGCATGCCAGCGATGCCTCTTTGCTCGCCTGTTTGCAGAGCACAACCGCCTTTTGGTGCTGAGCGGGGCTGACCTTCAATTCGCCGTTGGCGGAGAAGAACTCGGTCATCTGATCTGCATAGAATGCGTCTTCGTCCTTGACCAGCGATGCGGCCGCTTGTTTGATGTCTTTCTTGGTCAGTGGACCGCGTGGATTGTCGCGGGTTTTCAGCATGTACGGCGTGATCGCGGATGCGAACACCGCACTGTGCAGGCGGTCGCCGCCGAAAGACGAGATGTAGCGCGCGACTTCGCCGCCGCCCATGGAGAAACCGACGAGTGCGACATCGTCGAGTTCGAGGGCCGTGATCAGCGCATGCAGATCTTCGGCGAGATCGTCGTAGTCGTATCCGTTGAGAGGCTTGTCGCTGCGGCCGAAACCGCGCTGATCATAAGTGATTACGCGATAACCAGCGTCCTGCAGAGCCGGTATCTGGGGCGCCCACGCTTGTCCGGACAGCGGCCACCCGTGAATCAGTAACACCGGCTGTCCGGAACCGCCAGTGTCATCAACGTGAAGTCGGGTGTCCCGAAACCATCCATGATGAGCCTTGGCATGAACCATTACCCGTTGCCCCTTCGATGTGCGCGCGCCACCCAACCAGCTTTGGCGATTCTGCTTAGCCGCGTGCCGTTCACCACGGTGCTCGTCGCTGTGCCAGTGTCTGGCACCACCCCGGGCGTTGATGCGGTGAGTGCGGCACTATCGTCTCTACCTAAGCAGAGGAGACCACAATGCGCACCTTCGAGTCAGTTGCCGACCTCGCCGCCGTCAAGGGGCAAAGCATCGGACACAGCGACTGGGTGACCATCACGCAGGAAGACGTCAACCTCTTCGCCGACGCGACCGGGGACCACCAGTGGATTCATGTGGATCCCGAACGGGCGGCGAAGGGGCCGTTCGGCAAAACCATCGCTCACGGCTTCATGACGCTGGCGCTACTGCCGCGGCTTCAGCATCAGATCTACACGGTCAACGGCATCAAGCTCGCCGTCAACTACGGGCTGAACAAGGTTCGGTTCCCCGCACCGGTGCCGGTCGGCTCAAAGGTCCGTGCGCAGAGCACGTTGGTCGGTGTCGATGACCTTGGCAACGGTGCCGTACAAGCGACCATGTCGACGACCGTGGAAATCGAGGGGTCGGAAAAGCCGGCGTGTGTGGCCGAGAGCATCGTCCGCTACATCTCCTAGGCTCAAGCCGTGGACGCTGAGCTGGCATCCTGGCTGGACGCCGGGCAGTACTTCGACTACCTCGGCTTTGACATCTTCTACCGCAGGGAAGGCAGTGGCCCTCCGCTACTGCTGATCCACGGTTACCCGTTCAACTCCTTTGACTGGGCACCGATCTGGCCAACGCTGACGCAACGCTTCACGGTCATCGCACCCGACATGATGGGCATGGGCTTCTCGGCAAAGCCCGTCGCCTACGAATACTCGGTGCACGACCATGCAGACATGCACGAGGCGTTGCTGGCCCACCTGGGAATCGGCAACGCGCACATCTTGGCTCACGACATCGGCGACTCGGTGGGCCAGGAACTGTTGGCTCGTCACGAGTTTGGTCAGCCCGCCTATGGCGAGTTGAGCATCGACTCGATCACCTGGCTCAACGGCGGCATGTTCGTCGAGACCTACACGCCACGGGCGGCGCAGAAGCTGATGTCACGGACCCCACTGGGTGACCTCTTCAGTCATGTCCATACAAGCCCGCTATCAAGTCTGTCTCGTCGGCTGCTGGAACCGACACTGCGCGAGATGTTCGGTCCCAACACCAAACCGACCCGGCACATGATGGACGTGTTCAACCAGGTCCTGGATTACAACGACGGCCGCCGCGTACTGCACAAGGTCGGCCGCTTCATCAACGACCGCTACACGCATCGAAATCGGTGGGTGCGTGCGATGCGGCAGACCACAGTTCCGATGCGGTTGATTGACGGCCCGATTGACCCGAACTCCGGTGCGCACATGGCGCGCCGCTATGCGGAGGTGATTCCCGACCCCGATGTGGTGATGCTCGCCGACGGCATCGGGCACTGGCCGCAACTCGAAGCGCCCGATGCCGTGCTGACCCACTTTCTGGCCCACATCGACCGGATTACCGCCGGTAACTAGAACTCCGCAACAGCGTGCTCTAGGCGTTCGGCCAGCCTGGCCTGTGCCTCTGCGCGCCGGGTCGGTATGTGCTGGGAGGGGAACGGTGTCGTCACCGGCTCGTATTCGCGCAGTGTTCGACGGGCCACCGTCATCTTGTGCAGCTCGGTGGCGCCGTCGGCGATGCCCAGCGACTCGGCGGCCACCATCATCTTGACGAACGGCATCTCGTCGGAGACGCCGAGCGCGCCGTGCAAGTGCATGGCCCGCTGCGCGACGTCGTGCAGCACCTGGGGCATGGCGACCTTGACCGCAGCGATGTCGCGGCGCACCTTCTGGTAGTCGTGATGCTTGTCGATCAGCCACGCGGTACGAAGCACCAGCAGCCGGAACTGCTCGATCTGGATCCAGCTGTCGGCGATCTTCTCCTGGGTCATCTGGAAGTCGGACAGTGCGCCGTGTCGGGTCTTGCGTGACACGGCACGCTCGCACATCATGTCGAACGCCTTGCGCGCCAACGCGATTGTGCGCATCGCGTGGTGGATACGCCCGCCGCCGAGGCGGGTCTGGGCGATCATGAACGCCTGGCCCTCGCCGCCCAGCACGTGGTCCGCCGGCACCCGGACGTCGTTGTAGCGGACGTAGCCGTGCGAGCCGTGCTTGCTCGACTCGCCTCCGACCCCGACATTGCGGATGATCTCGATGCCCGGCGTCTCGCCCGGCACGATGAACAACGACATCTTGTCGTACGTGCGGGCGTCAGGCTTGGTCACGGCCATCACGATGAAGAACGACGCGTGCCTGGCGTTGCTGGAAAACCACTTCTCTCCGTTGATGACCCAGTCGTCGCCGTCGCGGGTCGCGCCCGTCACGAACATGCCTGGGTCGGAGCCGCCCTGCGGTTCGGTCATGGAATAGCAGGAGGTGATCTCGCCGTCGAGCAGCGGTTGCAGATAGCGAGCCTTCTGCTCCTCGGTGCCGAACATGGCGAGGATCTCGGCGTTGCCCGAGTCGGGTGCCTGGCAGCCGAACACCGACGGGGCCCAGCGAGACCTGCCGAGTATTTCGTTGAGCAGCGCGAGCTTGACCTGGCCATAGCCCTGGCCGCCGAGTTCTGGGCCCAGATGCGCGGCCCACAATCCCTGGTCCTTCACCTGCTGCTGCAGGGGACGCAGGATAGCCATCGTCTCCGCGTTCTTCTTGTCGTAGGGGTCGAGCGCGACCAGGTCGAGCGGCTCGAGCTCGTTGACCATGAACTCTTCGACCCAGTCCAGCTTCTCCTGGTAGTCAGGGTCTGTTTCGAAGTCCCACACGATTTGTGACGCTACTACTCTGGCTGCCGATGACAATCCACACGCGTTCGGCGGGCAAAGGCGACATCAGCGAGCTATCGCACGCTCTCGGCCGAGCTTTCTACGACGACCCGGTATCGAGCTGGATCATGCCCGACGACAAAGTCCGGGCCGCCCGTCAGCGGAAATTCTTCGCGGCCATCGCCCGACATCACCACCTCGCCGGCGGGGGCGTGGAGGTGGCCACCGACGGGTCGACCATCGGCGCGGCAGCGCTCTGGGATCCGCCGGGTCGCTGGAAGCAGTCGACCCGCGAGCAGCTGCGCATGCTGCCGGCGTTCATTTTCGGATTCGGACTGCGACCATCAATGGGACGCAAGTTCGGCACGCTGCTCGAATTGATGAAGAGCCATCACCCCGAGGAACCACATTGGTATCTGGCGGTCATCGGCAGCGATCCGTCTGTGCGCGGAAAAGGCTACGGGCAGGCTCTCATGGGCTCGCGCCTTGATCGCGTCGACGCCGAACACGCCCCTGCCTATCTCGAATCCAGCAAGGCCGAGAATGTCCCGTACTACCAGCGATTTGGCTTCGAGGTGACGGGCGAAATGGTCGTGCCCGGCGGTCCGACCCTCTGGCCGATGTGGCGGGCGCCGAGGTAGCCAACGCGTTACCGTGGCCAAATGCGGTTTTCCGGAAAGACCGCGGTGATCAGTGGCGGCGCGGTCGGATTTGGTCGAGCCTTCGCGCGAGCGCTGGTCGGTGAGGGTGCCGCCGTGGCGATTCTGGACATCGATATCCCCGCGGCGCAGCGCACCGCGGCGGAGCTGACCGAGCAAGAGGCTCGGGTAATCGCGGTGCCCTGCGACGTTGCCGACGAGCAGCAGGTGGACACGGCTGTCGGCATTGTGATCGACGAGCTCGCTGGCGTCGACGTGTTGATCAACAACGCCGGACTTCACCTGACGAAGTACAACCAACCTTTCGGTGTGCTGTCGCGGTCCGACATTCGCGCACTGTTGGAAGTGAACGTCATGGGCGTCATCAATTGCACTCTGGCGTGCCGCGATTCGATGCGGAGTCGGGGCGGCGGTGCGGTGCTGAACATCTCATCGATGGCCGGTTTCATGAATATCACCCCCTATGGGGTGTCCAAACTGGCGGTACGCGGGTTGACCGTCGCGTTCGCCTCGGAGATGTCGCCGGACCGGATCCGGGTCAACGCGATCGCGCCCGGCCTGATGAACACCGAGAACGCGCTTGCCGACCTGCCACAGGCGCTCGTCGACAACATTATTCGTGAACGTCAGCTGATCCACCGGCTCGGCACCATGGACGATGTGGTGTCGGCCATGCTGTATCTCTGCTCCGATGAGGCGTCGTTCATCACCGGCGAAACCCTCAAAGTCAGCGGCGGCTATCCGCTCGACTTCTAGAGCGGGGCAGGGTTTAGCAGTGCCGACCCAAGGGCAACCGGTTGGCTATGGCTAGCGACGATGTCGATCCCCAAGGGGACTACACCCTGAGCCCGAGCGAGGCCACCGACTCCGACGAGGTCCGCAACGACGACGGCGACGTCGTCGTCGACCCACCAGACGACTGGAGCGAGGCCGATAAGTTCGGGGTGACGGCACGCGAAGAGCAAGAGGGCGAATCGCTGGACGACAGGCTTGCCGCCGAAGCACCCGATGTGCTCGACGACGAGAACCTCGGTGAGGAGCGCCCGACCCGTGTGCACCGCGGCCAGATCGACGGAACTCCCGAGGACGGCGAGTCGCTGTTCAACGTCGAGGAGTAACCGAATCGCGCAGTGTTACGCGGAATTGCATTGCGCGGTAAGGCCATCCGCGCGCGGTGTTCCACTGCGACACCACCAGCCCGACACCACCCGCAACATTGAGCTTCGAACCCGGAAGGATATAGCCGCCGTAGAGCTGCGCAACCCGATTGTTGGCATGGTCTTCTGCATGCCACCCGCACCCTACGACCGGCATC
This sequence comes from Mycobacterium sp., assembly GCA_036746615.1. Lineage (GTDB taxonomy): Bacteria > Actinomycetota > Actinomycetes > Mycobacteriales > Mycobacteriaceae > Mycobacterium. Next base: position 17,715 of record DAIODV010000002.1, on the reverse strand, counting down.
TGCAGCGGCGCGTCGTGTATGGCCGTGGGGGAGTTGATGACTCGATAGCCCAGCGCGTAGCGCGAGGACAGAAATCCGCCCAGAATCCATTTGCCGGTTGCCAATCGCCGCAGCGTCAGCTCGCCCCAGGTCTCACCGTCGGGCGTCAGCAGAGTCGGCTCCTTACCCCACGCCCAGCGGCGGTTGGCTCGCCCCCAGCCGGAGTACGCGCTCGGATCGCCGATATTCTCCGGTCGGACCCGGCGAAGGATGATCCCCTTGTCGCGCTGAAAACCGGTGGATACCACGTAAATCCAGCCATGGACCGGGTCGAAATCCCACGACCAGCACTGCGCGTGACCGTTGTGCAGCCGCGGGGGGAACTTCGCGTTGTCGCCCAGATGCCGCCACGACACACCGCTGTCCTCCGACTTCCAGATCTCGGTCCACACCACGTTGCCAAAACCCCGGTTGACGATCGCGTGTAGATAGAGCGTGTCGTCGACACGCAGCAGATCGGAGGGAATCACCGTGCTGATGCCGCGCCGTGGCCTACCGGATGCGACGGTGCGGTGCGGATAGCGCCACAGTTGGTGCGCGTAGTCGGGGTCGATACCCCCGGCGCGCTGATAGGTGATCGGGTGGGCGGCGTCGCCGCTGCCGATGAGAATCACAGGCGAACGCCAGTCGCCGTCGCCAACATTGTTGTCGGAGAACGTGTCTCCGAACACCGACACAAGTGACCCGTTCGGCGCGATTATCGACGCACCGAGGTCGGTGCACGTCACCCCCCACCGGTCGGTGATGCCGGGCCCGGTGATATCGGCGAGCTTGCCGTGGTTGCGACGCGCGGCCAACGCAGTCAGGGCCCGCCGTCGACGACGATGTCCACCCGCTCGTTGAAGAACGCGATGTGGTCGGTGATCGGTTCGGCTTCGTGCAGCGGCTGGTGATAGGTCCACGCCACATCCTCCGGACCGTCGGGCACCGAGAAGTAGGACGCTCGGCCCTTGTAGGCGCAGTAGCTGACGGTGTCAGTCGGCTGGAGGTCGGCGACGATATCGGCACGCGGCAGGTAAAAGCGGATTGGCAGCGAGGTTTCGAACAACAGCAGCGGCCGCGACGACTCAGCGAGCAACCGGCCCTCCGACTCGACTCGGACGTGCCGGCTGCTGGCCAGGATGTCGATGCGTTTGAACGGGTCATGTGGATGAGCGACGATCGGTTCGTCTTCCTCGTGCCAGTCGAACGCGCTGAAGTCGAAGCTGAGGTAACCGGCCAGGTCCGGATCGTCCGGCCGGAAAGCCGCCAACGGGCGCGTGACGGTGCCGACGGTGACGTCGTACATCTCTCCGGTGCAGCTGTGCGCTGTGAACGGGTTGGTCGGGACCAGGACCGGCAAGTCGGCGAGATCGTCAACCCGGCCCCCCGGTTCCAGCCGGGCCGAGACATCGCGCTCCGGCACCGCGTAGGTCGGCACCACCCGCCGGGGTTCCCAGACCAGCAGTCCGTTGACGGTGTCGGCGACGAGGTCGTCGTTCAAGTAGATCCGAAGGCGCTTCTCGGTGGGTTCGTAGCGCAATGACTGCAGTGCGTCGCCGAGCAGATCTCGCATTTTGGTGCCCATGGCACCATCATTGCGCCGCGGCTGCGATTACGGGCCGCTGCGCCAGCCGTTGATGCCGATCACAATCATCCGCAGCTGCTTGACCGCGGTCCGCCGGATCTCCTCGATCGCCTCGGCTGATTGGGCGTCTTCGAGCGCCTCGGCGATGACGATCATCGAATTGACGAACAGCGCCGCCAACACATTGAGATCTTCGGTGCTCCAGGTGTTCAGCCCGGGAAACCGGGCGAGGTCGGTGGCCAGCTCCGAGGTGAGCAGCCGGAACTCGGTGCGGATCGCATAGCGCAACACGGTCACGCCGCTGGAGCGCTCGCGTCCGATGAAGCGCCAATGCTCTCGTCGTTCGGTGATGCTGGCGACAACGATTTCGACGGACGACTCGATCACCCGCTTCGGGTCGAGCTTGCCGGCGCGGGCGCCGCGCAGCATGTCGCGCAAGGTTCGAAAGGACTCGTCGATCAAGACCAGTCCGAGTGCCTCCATCGACTCGAAGTGACGGTAGAACGCGCCGGGGACGATCCCGGCTTCTCGGGTCACTTCGCGCAGGCTCAGGCCGCTGAAACTGCGATCGTCGAGCAGTTTGAGTGCCGCGGCGATGATTGCCCGCCGGGTCGCTTCTTTGCGCTCCTCCCGCGACTGGCCCTCGCGGCTACGCCCGTGCCCCGACCGATGCGAGCGTGAGCTAGGCGTACGACCGTTCACTGTGTGAACCCTACCACAAAGCTGCGGAAATCCTTGACGACCTGGGGTGTGTGGCCGCACGGTATACATATGTTCACTCAGAAGTCCACTCAGACTTTGAAGAAGCGGGTACTGGGTTCCGACCTGGTCAACCTGCTTACCGGTCCGCACGGCGTCGACCGGTACACCGAATTGCTCGCCCCCACCTGGACCCGGGGTGAAGCCCGCGCGAAGGTCGTCGACGTGCGGCGGACCACCCCGCGCAGCGTCACCCTGGTGCTGGCACCCAACGAAGCGTTTGGCGACCCCGGTCGCGGCCTGCGGGCGGGGCAGTATGTCAACTTGACCGTTGAGATCGACGGCCGTCGGCACACCCGCTGCTATTCGCCGGCCAACGCCGAGGGCACCGCTCATCTCGAGCTGACGATCGGCCATCACGACGGCGGCCTGGTCTCGACATTCCTTTATGAGCGGGCCCGGCGCGGGATGGTGGTCGGGCTCAGCGGGGTCGGCGGTGACTTCGTCCTGCCAACCCCACTGCCCCGCCGGATTCTGTTCGTCTCCGGTGGTAGCGGCATCACGCCGGTCATGGCGATGCTGCGCACGCTGGTCAACCAAGGCCACAGCGGCGAAATCGCCTTCGTGCATTACGCACGCAACCCTGCTGAGGCGTGCTACCGCCACGAGCTCGCCGAGATGGCGGGCGTTCGGGTGCTGCACGGCTACACTCGCTCCCCCGGCGGGGAGTTGAAAGGCCGGTTCAGGCCCGAACACCTGGCGGCAGCGATGCCCTCACCGGATGCCGTATTCGTCTGCGGCCCTGAGGCGTTAGTCGATGCCGTCCGTGAGCACTGCGACAACGTGTATTCGGAGAGCTTCGTGGCTCCGACGCTCGAGCTGCCCGCAGAGCCGGCGGGTGGACGAGTGACGTTCGCGGACAGCAACATTGAGGTCGTTGATGACGGCCGCCCGCTGCTGGAGCAGGCCGAAGCGGCTGGCCTCACCCCGGAGAGCGGATGCCGGATGGGCATCTGCCACACCTGCACCCGCCGTAAGACCTGCGGTGTGGTGCGCAATCTGACCACCGGCGCGGTGTCGACCACGCCCGACGAGGACGTGCAGATCTGTGTTTCCGTCCCCGTCGGCGATGTCGATATCGCCCTCTAGAGAACCTGGAGAAGTCCATGACACAGCCCAAGATCGCCCTGACGTCCGAGCAGGCCGAGGCTTTCGGCCGTGAACTCGACGCCATCAAGGAACGCGTGATGGCCGATCTCGGCCAGCGCGACGCCGACTACATCCGCCGCGTCATCAAGACGCAGCGTGCACTCGAGGTCGGCGGGCGCGCACTGCTGTTCGCGGGGATCCTGCCACCGGCCTGGCTCGCGGGTACCGCGATGCTCGGCGTGGCAAAGATTCTCGACAACATGGAGATCGGTCACAACATCATGCACGGCCAGTACGACTGGATGCGCGACCCGGCGATCCGCGGCCGCGACTTCGAATGGGACACCGCGTGCCCGGCCGATCAGTGGCGGCACTCGCACAACTACATGCACCACACCTACACCAACATTGTGGGCATGGACCGCGACATCGGCTACGGCATTCTGCGGATGAGCGAGGACCAGCCGTGGCAGCCTTACTTCCTGGGCAACCCGGTCTACGCCTTTCTGCTAATGGTGTTCTTCCAGTACGGGGTTGCCTTGCACGAAATGGAAACCGAGCGCATCAAGGCCGGTGAAATCGCGCTGGCCGACAAACGCGAGGTTCTGCAGGGCATTTGGCGCAAGACCCGCAAGCAGATGCTGAAAGACTATGTCGCCTTCCCGCTGTTGGCCGGGCCGGTTGCGCCGTTCGTGTTCGCCGGCAACCTGACGGCCAACCTGATCCGCAACGTCTGGTCCTACATGATCATCTTCTGCGGCCACTTTCCGGACGGCACACAAGAATTCACCGTCGAGGAAACACGCGACGAGTCGCGCGGGATGTGGTATTTCCGTCAGATCCTCGGTTCAGCGAACCTGACCGGTGGCAAGCTCTTCCACTTGCTGTCCGGCAACTTGTCGCACCAGATCGAGCACCACCTCTTCCCGGACATGCCAGCCCGTCGCTACGCGGAGATCGCGCCGGAGGTGCGCGAGATCTGCCGGCGTTACGGCATCCCGTACAACTCAGGCTCGCTGCCGAAACAGTTCGCCACTGTCGTACGCAAGATCGTCAAACTGGCATTGCCGCCGAAGGATCGCAGTAGTACCGAGTCACCGCAACTGGCTGCCGCCTGAGTTGCGTTGGGCCGCATCAGCCCAGCTCGTAGGACTCCCTCGACACTCGGAAGAAGTGTCCGGTGCTGACGTCGGTGCACTTCATCGCCGACTGCTCGCTGACGCAGGAGATCGCACCCGCTGAAAGCGGTCGGTCGTAATCCGCTTGGTCGGCGGCCGCCAAGGTGCCTGGGCTGTAGCCCAAAACAGGCAACTGGCCGCGCACGAGTACGAATGTGCTTGTGGCGTCGGGCCGACCGTCCGGGGGCGGTCGCGGTGGCACCCAGCTCTGGTTAACAATGTCGCACTGCACGAAATTGTTTGGGAGCGAGTGAGTGTCGGTCGGAGGCTGGTTAACGAGGTTGCAGGAGATGTCTCCCGACGGCAACTCGAACTGCGTTGAGAAGGGGTTGGCGTGCGCACTTGCTGCCAAACCGATTGTTGCAGCGCCGACTAGCGCGCAGACGCGCGCAATCAACGGGGTCCACCTGGCGGGACGCTCGCCGCTCGTCGCTCGACGATTGAGCACAGCTCATATTAAGCGGCGAGCGTTGCGCTTTCGTTGCTAAATTGTCAATCCATGGTTACTCTCCCGTCACTCGATGGCGTCGAGCACAAGTTTCTTGATCTGGGCGATGGCGTCACAATCCATGTCGCTGATGCCGGACCGGCCGACGGCCCACCGGTCATGCTGGTGCACGGTTTTCCGGAGAACTGGTGGGAATGGCACGAGCTGATCGGCCCGCTGGCCGCCGACGGGTATCGGGTGCTGTGCCCCGACTTGCGCGGCGCGGGCTGGAGTTCGGCGCCGCGGTCGCGGTATCTGAAAAACGAGATGGCCGACGACTTGGCGGCTGTGCTGGACCAATTGGACGTCGGGCCGGTGAAACTGGTTGCCCACGATTGGGGTGGGCCGGTCGCGTTCATCATGATGCTGCGTCACCCGGCGAAGGTCACCGGGTTCTTCGGTCTCAATACCGCTGCACCCTATGTGCAGCGGGATCTTTCGTCGATACGCAATATCTGGCGATTCTGGTACCAGATCCCGATGTTGCTACCGGTGATCGGGCCGCGCTTGATCGCAGATTCCAAGGCCCGCTACTTCAAGATGCTGGCGTCGTGGGTCGGCGGCGGATTCAGTGTGCCCGACGAGGACGTCCGCATGTATGTCGACTGCATGCGGCAGCGCGGGCACGCGGTAGCCGGATCGCGTTGGTATCGCACCTTTCAGAGCACAGAGATGCTGCGCTGGCTGCGCGGCGAATTCGACGGCGTTCCAGTCGAGGTCCCAGTCCGGTGGTTGAGCGGCACCGAAGATCCGGTGCTGATACCGCAACTGCTCGACGGATATGCCAAGCACATCAGCGATTTCGAGGTCGAGCTGGTCGACGGTGTCGGACATTGGATCGTCGAGCAGCGCCCCGATTTGGTGCTGGACCGGCTGCGCGCCTTCCTCAAGAGCTAGTCGACGCCGATCGTGACCTCGGTGGCCTTGATGAATACCGTCGCGGGCTGGCCGACCTTGAGATCAAGGGACAGCGCCGCGTCTTTGGTGATCGACGAGGTGACGACCTGATCGCCTCCGTCGAGGCGAACCTTCACGATCGCCATCACATTGCCGATGTCCACATCGGCGATGGTCCCGCTGAGCTGATTCCGTGTCGATAGCCGCATCCCATGAGCCTAGGCCTGCCGGCGGTAGCCGAGTAGTGCGACCGAGGCATGCACGGCCGGTTCGACGATCTCGCGCAGACTGTGCCCGTCTTCCACGGCGAGCGCGGTCAATTCGTGTAACCCGCCGACCAGGATCACGGCCAGTGGCCGGGTCAACGGCGGCAGGCCGACCTTTTGAAATCCTGGGCTGCCGCTGAGGTCCATCAGCAAAGCAGTCAATAGGTGCACCCCGCGACGCTGGTATGGCCGCGCGGCGGCGGCCTCCATCGACGGCAGCTCGCGGATCCAGCTCAGTGTGATGGCCGGCTGAGACTCGATGTGGCGCACGTAGGCCTCGACGGCCTGGCGAATCTGCGTCTGCCAATCCGCCTCCGGATCAACGGCGGAGGCGATCTCATGGGCCAACCTCTCGACGTCGGCGTGCAGCAACTCCAGAAAACACTGCTCCTTGCTGGGGAAGTGGCCGTAGAACGTGCGCTTCGACGTGCGCGCGTGACGGACGATGTCGGCAACGGTGGTGGCGCGGTAGCCGCGCTCGCCGATCGAGGCCGCGAGGCCGTCGAGCAGGCGGCGTCGGAACGGGTCGATATCGACCGTGGTGATCGACGCCGGGTCGCCGGCGACGGTAGTTGCCACCTCGACTCCTTCCGGGCCTTGCCAGCGCTTGGTACTACAGGGTACCGTACTGCAATACGCCCTTGGTACGGTGCAGTACCAGACTGATGTTGGGAGTGCACAGCGATGAGCACCATCGACACCCAAGCCGCCCCGGCGCCACCCGCCATCAAATTGCCGCCTGCGTCCCCGGTTCCGAAGGCGTTGCAGGGCACAGCCTTCTGGATTTCTCGACGGTGGGTCGTGCAGCAAATGGCACGCCGCTATGGCGACGTCTTCATGCTCGATGTCCCCGTCTACGGCCGCATCGTGGTGGTAGCGAACCCGAAGCTTGCCAAGCAAGTCTTCACCAGTAGCCCCGACGTGCTTGGCAATATCCAGCCCAACCTGAGCCGGCTGCTCGGGTCGGGTTCGGTGTTCGCGCTCGAGGGTGATGATCACCGACAGCGGCGGCGGCTGCTGGCTCCGCCTTTTCACGGCAAGAGCGTCACGAACTTCGAGACCATCATCGAAGAAGAAACGCTGCGCGAGATCGCCGGCTGGCCGGAGGGCACGCCGTTCGCCACCTTGCCGGCGACGATGCGGATCACGCTCAACGCGATCCTGCGGGCGGTTTTCGGGGCCGAAGGCGCCGAGCTCGACGAGCTACGCCGGATCCTCCCACCGTGGGTCACGCTGGGCTCGCGAATAGCGCAGCTGCCCAAGCCGCGTCGCACTTTCGGCCGGTATTCGCCGTGGGGTCGGCTGGCGGAGTGGCGGCGCCGCTACGACCTCGTTCTCGACAAGCTGATCGCAGACGAGCGGGCAGACCCGAACTTCGAGAATCGCAACGATGTCCTGGCGCTGATGCTGCGCAGTACCTACGACGATGGTTCGGCTATGTCGCGCAAGGACATTGGCGATGAGCTATTGACGCTGCTTGCGGCCGGACATGAAACCACCGCGGCCACACTGGGATGGGCGTTCGAACGGCTGAGCCGCCACCCCGATGTGCTTGCCGCGCTGGTCGCCGAGGCCGACACAGAAGCCAACGAGCTGCGTCAGGCGACGATTCTCGAAGTGCAGCGCAGCAGAACCGTCATCGACTTCGCCGGCCGCCATGTCTACCCGCCCGTCTATGAGCTCGGCGAATGGGCGATCCCACGTGGGTCTTCCATTCTCGTCAGCATTGGGCGCATGCACGCCAACGCCGAGGCATTTCCGGACCCTGACCGCTTCGACCCGCAGCGCTTCATCGGCACCAAACCGTCGAGCTTCGCGTGGATCCCATTCGGCGGCGGCGCACGTCGTTGTGTGGGAGCCGTGTTCGCCAACATGGAGATGGATGTGGTATTGCGAACGGTGTTGCGCCACTTCACTATCGAGACCACCACCGCGCCAGGGGAGAAGTACCACTCCCGCGGCGTTGCCTATACACCGAAGGACGGTGGAAGAATAGTCGTTCATCGCCGTTAAGATCGGCTCGTGGATGCGATGAACGGCACCCTGGAAACAGCTATTCCGATTGCACACAAGATGGGCGTGCAGGTCGTCGAGGCTCGGCGCGGTTTCGCGGCCACCACCGTTCCGGCCGAAGGCAACGGCAACCACTTCGGGGTGATCTATGCCGGCGTGCTTTTCACCGTGGCTGAAGTCCTCGGCGGGATCATTCCGCTGATCACGTTCGACAACACCAAGTATTTCCCGCTGGTCAAAAACCTCGACATCCAATTCGTCGCAATGGCCAAATCCGACGTGCGCGCCGAAGCCCACCTCGACGACGAGACGATCGCGCGCATCGAAGCCGAGGCCGCCGACCGGGGTAAAGCCGATTTCACCCTGGAGGCAGTCGTGACCGACGCCGACGGTCAGACGGTGGCCACCACCCGCGGGCTGTATCAGTTACGCGCGATCAGGACCTAGCGGTCGGCGCCGGCCCGTCGCGGCAGCTTCCAGTCGGGCCGGACGAAGTGGCAGGTATACCCGTTCGGGTAGTGCTCGAGGTAGTCCTGGTGCTCGGGTTCGGCCTCCCAGAAGTCGCCCGCGGGGCTGACTTCGGTCACCACCTTGCCGGGCCACAGACCGGACGCCTCGACGTCTGCGATGGTTTCTAGCGCAATGCGCTTCTGCTCCTCGTCGAGGTAGAAGATCGCCGAGCGGTAGCTCGGTCCGACGTCGTTGCCCTGGCGGTTCTTGGTGGTCGGATCGTGGATCTGGAAGAAGAATTCGAGAATCGTCCGGAAGTCGGTATGCGCCGGGTCGTAGATGATCTCGATGGCTTCGGCGTGCGTGCCGTGGTTGCGATAGGTCGCGTTGGGCACGTGTGGGTCGCCGGTGTAGCCGACCCTGGTCGACACCACACCGGGCTGCTTGCGGATCAGGTCCTGCATGCCCCAAAAGCAGCCGCCGGCCAGTATCGCCTTGCTGTAGTCCGTCACCGTTGAAGATTATCCACGCCCTCGACAAAACCCAATAGAACGTGTTCTAGTTTCTTGCGTGAAACAGGTGTTTAGCCGCGACGAGCTGGCCGCGGCATTC
>DAIODV010000002.1:0-8348 GCA_036746615.1 Mycobacterium sp. | reverse complement strand
AAAGACTGGGACGCCTGGGTCGAGCACTACAAGCCCGACGTCGACTACATCGAGCACGCCGCGGGCACAATGAAGGGCCGCGACGCTGTGCGTGCCTGGATCCGCGAGACGATGTCGACCTTTCCCGGAAGCCACATGACAGAGTTTCCGTCGCTGTGGTCAGTCATCGACGAGCCGACCGGGCGCATCATCTGCGAGCTGGACAACCCGATGCGCGACCCCGGTGACGGCACCATCATCAGCGCGACGAACATCTCGATCATCACCTATGCAGGCGATGGCCAGTGGTGCCGGCAAGAAGACATCTACAACCCGCTGCGCTTTGTCCAAGCCGCGATCAAGTGGTGCAAGAAGGCCGAAGCACTGGGCACGCTCGACGACGACGCTGCCCGCTGGATGCGCCAATACGGAGGTCAACAATGAGCCCCAAGCTCGTCATCGGCGCCAACGGGTTTCTGGGCTCGCATGTCACCCGCCAACTCGTCGCAACCGGGGCTGAGGTGCGCGCGATGGTGCGCCCGACGGCCAATACCCGCAGCATCGATGATCTCGCCGTCACGCGATTCCACGGTGACGTCTTCGACACCGCCACCGTGCGCGAGGCGATGGACGGTTGCGACGAGGTGTACTACTGCGTGGTCGACACCCGGGCCTGGCTGCAAGACCCGTCACCGCTGTTTCGCACCAATGTCGAGGGATTGCGCAACGTCCTCGACGTCGCCGTCGAAAACCCAATCGCCGCAACGCTGCAGCGCTTCGTGTTCACCAGCACGTATGCGACGGTGGGCCGACGACACGGCCACGTCGCAACCGAGGAGGACGAGATCGACCGCCGTCGGGTCACTCCGTATGTCGAGTCGAGGGTGCAGGCCGAAGACATGGTGCTGCGATATGCATCGGAAAAAGCTCTGCCGGCAGTCGCGATGTGCGTCTCGACAACGTACGGCAGTGGCGACTGGGGCCGCACGCCGCACGGTGCGTTCATCGCCGGCGCGGTCTTCGGCAAGCTCCCGTTCTTGATGGACGGCATCCAGCTGGAGGTTGTCGGTGTCGACGACGCGGCCAGGGCGCTGCTGCTGGCTGCCGAACGCGGTCGAAACGGCCAGCGCTACCTGATCTCCGAACGGATGATCCCGCTGAAGAAGGTTGTCGAGATAGCGGCCGACGAAGCCGGGGTGCCGCCGCCGCGGCGGTCCATCTCAGTGCCGGTGCTCTACATACTGGGTGCACTGGGCAGCCTGCGTGCACGGTTGACTGGTAAGGACGCCGAACTGAGCCTGGCATCGGTCCGGATGATGCGGGCCGAAGCCCCCGTCGACCACAGCAAGGCCGGCCGCGAACTGGGTTGGCAGCCAAGGCCGGTCGAAGAATCCATCCGAGAGGCCGCACGCTTCTGGGCTGAGATGAAAAACGCTAGGCAAAACACCAAGACTGCGCCATCGGAGTAAGCGCGGAATCGCGCTTAACTTAACTCCGCCGACCCTCAGCGTGTCTCATGTAACTGAAGTGATTTTTGCTACATAGTGTGACGCATGGTGTGCGTGTGGCGTCCCTGCGATGAAACACGTCCGGCGAGGCAGCGGTGACCACCACAACGCCGCCCCGGCTCACCGACTACGTGCGTGAGCAGCTCGCGCCTCCGCTGGCGACGATCGGCGGCTTCGCCCACATGTGCGTGCTGGCCGGAAAAGCGTTGCTCCGGACGCCGTTTCACTGGCGCGAGTGCGTCGTCCAGTGCTGGTTCATCACCAGGGTCGCGATGCTACCGACGGTCGCGGTCTCGATACCGCTGACGGTTCTGATCGTGTTCACGCTCAACACTCTGCTTGCCGCATTCGGTGCCGCCGACATTTCGGGCGCGGGCGCCGCGCTGGGCGCCGTCACGCAGCTGGGACCGCTGACCACGGTGTTGGTGGTAGCCGGAGCGGGGTCGACCGCGATCTGCGCCGACCTGGGTGCGCGCACCATCCGCGAGGAAATCGACGCGATGGAGGTGCTCGGCATCGATCCCATCCATCGGCTGGTTGTGCCGCGGGTGGTGGCGGCGACAGTCGTCGCCACCCTGCTCAACGGAACCGTCATCACCATCGGTCTGGTCGGCGGCTTCATCTTCGGCGTCGGCCTGCAAAACGTCTCGGGCGGTGCATATCTCGCGACGCTGACCCTGGTGACAGGACTGCCCGAGGTGGTCATCGCCACGATCAAAGCCGCGATATTCGGAACTATCGCAGGCCTGGTGGGCTGCTACCGCGGCCTGACGACCAAGGGCGGCCCCAAAGGAGTAGGCATCGCCGTCAACGAGACGTTGGTGCTGTGCGTGCTCGCGCTGTTCGCGGTCAACGTCGTGCTGACGACCATCGGCGTGCGATTCGGGACGGGACATTGACATGGCCGATGTTTCAGCCGCAGCTGTTGTCGCTGCCCGTTTTCCACGCGCCGTCGCGAACTTCAACCACTATGTCGGCGGCAGCGTCGCGGCGGTCAACAAGGCCGGGCACCTCACCAGGTTCGCCGTTAACGGCGGCTGGTCGATCGGGTGGGCGTTGCGCCACTATCGCAGGGAGACACTGCGACTGATCGCCCAGATCGGGATGGGCACCGGCGCGATGGCCGTCGTCGGCGGTACAGCGTCGATCGTCGGATTCGTTACGCTTTCCGGCGGCTCGTTGATCGCCATCCAGGGCTTCGCATCGTTGGGCAATATCGGCGTCGAGGCGTTCACCGGGTTCTTCGCCGCATTGGCCAACGTGCGGGTGGTCACGGCTGTAGTGACCGGCGTCGCGCTGGCAGCCACGGTCGGTGCCGGCGCGACGGCCGAACTGGGGGCAATGCGGATCAGCGAGGAGATCGATGCGCTTGAGGTGATGGGCATCAAGTCGATCGCGTTCTTGGTGTCAACCCGGCTGATGGCCGGGCTGGCGGTGGTCGTCCCGCTTTACGCGATGGCCCTTGTCATGTCGTTCTTGTCCGGGCAAGTCGTCACCACACTGTTTTACGGACAGTCGATAGGTACCTACGAGCATTACTTCCGCACCTTCTTGCGAACCGAGGACGTGTTCTGGTCGGGTGCGGAAGTCATCGTGATGGCGGTGATCGTGATGATCACCCATTGCTATTACGGGTACCACGCCAGCGGCGGTCCGGTCGGGGTGGGCGAGGCCGTCGGCCGATCGATGCGCTTCTCGCTGGTTTCAACGGTGATCGTCGTCCTGCTGACCTCCCTTGCGCTCTACGGCGTCGACCCGAACTTCAACCTCACGGTCTAGCCGGTGAAGAAGGAACGCAAGCCGCGGACGTGGCCGGACACACTGGCAGCAGTCGGGTTGTTTCTGGCGTGCGCGCTGGTACTTGCGTTGATATACGGGCAGTTTCGCGGCGATTTCACCGCCAAGACGCGGCTGACGATGGTGGGCTCCCGTGCCGGTCTGGTGATGGATCAGGGCTCGAAGGTCACGTTCAACGGCGTGAGCATCGGCCGCGTGGCCGCAATCTCCGAGATCGAGCACGACGGCAAGCCGGCGGCCAAATTCGCACTCGACGTGGACCCGAAGTATGTCGGCCTCATTCCGGCCAACGTGATCGCCAAGATCCAGGCGACCACGGTGTTCGGGAACAAATACGTGTCGTTTACCTCTCCGGAAAAGCCTTCCGCACAACCGATTACCTCCGGAGCAGTCATCGATGCGATATCGGTCACGACGGAGTTCAACACGGTGTTCCAGACGCTCGTGGAGCTTTCGCAGAGTATCGACCCCGTCAAGGTGAACCTCACGCTAAGCGCGGCAGCGCAGGCGTTAAGCGGGTTAGGCGACAAGTTCGGGCAGTCGATCGTCAACGGCAACAAAATTCTCGCCGACCTGAATCCGCGAATGCCGACAATCCGCCGCGATATCCAACAACTTGCGGCCCTCGGTGACGTATACGCCAAGGCCGCACCGGATCTCTTTGGCGCGCTGGACAATGCGGTGACGACAGCACGCACGCTCAACCGGCATCAAGCCGAACTGGACGCCGCGTTGTTGGCCGCATCCGGCTTCGCCAGCACCGGCGAAGATATCTTCACCCGCAGCAAGCCGTATTTGATCCGCCTGCTCGCCGACCTCCTGCCAACCACGCACCTACTCGACACCTACAGTCCGGAGATTTTCTGCACGTTCCGGAACTTCGCCGACCTCGCGCCCAAAGTCGCTGTGCTGGAAAGCGGTAACCACTACTCAGCGCAGCTGGGCGTAGCACTTGCCGGGACAGAAAACCCGTATGTGTACCCGGACAACTTGCCGCGGGTCAACGGGCGGGGTGGACCCGGCGGAGCGCCGGGCTGCTGGCAGCCGATCACCCGTGATCTGTGGCCGGCACCGTATCTGGTGATGGATTCCGGCAACAGCATCGCGCCCTACAACCACTTCGAGCTCAGCCAGCCGCTCGCCAGCGAATACGTCTGGGGACGCCAATACGGGGAGAACACGATCAACCCATGAGAATCACTGGTACGGTCACCCGGCTCGCTGCAGTCGCCGCTGTGCAGTTGTTGTTCACCGCGGTCATCGTCGTGGTTTTCGGTCAGGTGCGCTTCGACCGGACCAACAGCTACTCCGCAGAATTCAGCAACGCCAGCGGCTTACGAGCCGGTCAGTTCGTCCGGGCCTCGGGGGTGGAAGTCGGCAAGGTCAAGAAGGTCGATCTGGCCGAAGATGACAAGCGAATCCGCGTCGACTTCTCTGTCGACCGCTCTGTGCCGCTGTACCAGTCGACAACCGCAGAGATTCGCTACCAGGACCTGATCGGCAACCGGTACTTGGAAATCAACCGCGGCACAGGGGAAAACGCTGACCGGGTGCTGCCGCCGGGTGGATTCATACCGCTATCGCGAACCGAGCCGGCGCTGGACCTCGATGCGCTCATCGGCGGGTTCAAGCCGCTGTTTCGAGCGCTGGATCCGCAGAAGGTCAACAGCATCGCATCGTCGATCATCACCGTCTTCCAGGGCGAGGGCGGCACGATCAACGACATTCTCGACCAAACCGCGCAGCTGACCGACCGCCTGGCCGAAAGCGACCAGGCAGTCGGTCAAGTGATCACCGACCTGAACACAGTGCTGGACACCACAGTTCGACATCGAAAACAGTTCGACCAGACGATCGACAAATTCGAGGCGCTCATCACCGGGCTGAAGGGCCGCGCCACTGACCTCGCTGACGGCACCGCGCACATCAGCAACGCCGCGGCAACGGTGGCGGACCTGTTGGCCGACAACCGGGCCCTGCTGCACGACACGGTCGGCCGACTGGAAACCGTCGCGGCGCCGCTCGTCGACCAACGCGACAAGCTCGGCGACATGTTGGGCAAGCTACCCAACGCGTTCAACATTATCGGACGCGCAAGCGGCATCTACGGCGACTTCTTCAACTTCTACCTCTGCGATCTCTCCATCAAGGTCAACGGGCTTCAGCCCGGCGGCCCGGTTCGTTCGGTCAAGCTGTGGGCGCAGCCCTCGGGCAGGTGCACGCTGCAATGAGAGCGCTGCAACCTGCCAATCGGGTGCGTGTCGGCGCCCTGGCCATTGCCGTGGTGGTGCTCGTTGTCGGTGTGGGACAAAGCTTTAGCAGTCTGCCGATGCTGTTCGCCACCGCGTGCTACTACGCGCAGTTCGGTGACTCCGGCGGATTGAGCAAAGGCGACAAGGTGCGCATCCTCGGCATGGACGTCGGCACCGTGCAAGACCTCAAGATCGACGGGGACCACGTCACGATGAAGTTCACGACAGGTACGCGCACCATCGGTAGCCAGAGCAGGCTGGCGATTCGCACCGACACGCTGTTGGGCAAGAAGGTGCTCGAAATCGAGCCGCGAGGTAACTCGCCCCTGCGGCCGGGCGCCGTCTTGGCCCTGGGGCAAAGCACCACCCCGTACCAGATCTATGACGCCTTCTTCGACGTCACCAAAGCTGCCTCAGGCTGGAACATCGACACCGTCAAGAAATCGCTGAATGTATTGTCGCAGACCATCAATCAGACGTCTCCCCACTTGAGCGCGGCTCTCGATGGGGTGGCCAAGTTCTCCGACACCCTCGGCAAGCGCGACGAGCAACTCAAACACCTGCTCGCAGAGGCCAGGAAGGTGGCCGGTGTCCTCGGTGACCGCAGTAAACAGATCAACGCGCTGCTGCGAAACACCCAGGAGTTGCTGGCCGCGTTCAACGATCGTGGACGAGCCATCGACGCGCTGCTGGGCAACGTGTCGGCCTTTTCCACTCAGGTGCGGGGTCTGATCAACGACAACCCAAACCTGCACCACCTACTGGCGCAGTTGAGCACCGTCACCGATGTGCTTGTCGCGCACAAGAAAGACCTTGCCGCCGTGCTGAACACGCTGCGCAACTACACCGCCGCGTTGAGCGAGGCGGTCGGCTCAGGGCCGTACTTCAAGGTGATGATCGGCAACTTGCTGCCGTACTGGATGTTGCAGCCGTGGGTGGATGCCGCGTTCAAGAAGCGCGGGATCGACCCCGAGGACTTCTGGCGCAGCGCCGGGCTGCCGGCGTTCCGGTTTCCCGACCCCAACGACACTCGGTTGCCCAATGGTGCACCGCCGCCGGCACCGCCGGTACTCGAGGGCACGCCGGATCATCCGGGACCCGCCATCGCGCCGGGATCGCCGTGCTCGTACGCGCCGCCACCCGAGTTACTGCCGCGCCCGGGCAAGCCGATGCCATGTGCGGGCGTCGATCAAGGGCTGGGCCCCTTCGGACCCAACGGACCATACCCAGCGTTGCCTGATGTGCTCGCGTCACCGCCGAAGCCGAATGGTCTGCCACCGACGCCAGGAATCCCCGTCGCCGGACGGCCCGGTCAGCCGGCGCCAGACGTGCCAGGTACACCCGTGCCGTTGCCGCCCAACGCACCACCCGGTGCGCGCCGGGAGGGCCTGCAACCGGCCGGCCCTACTTCGCCGCCGTCGACGTTCGCACCTGCGCTGCCGCCCGGGCCCGCGGCGCCGCCCGGACCCGGCCCGCAGCTACCGGCGCCGTTCATCACGCCCGATGGAACTGGAGGTAGCAGCCAGTGAGCACGATCTTTGATGTCCGCAAACTGCAGCTGCCGCGACTGTCGCGGGCGACGGTGATCATCGGATCACTCGTGCTAGCAGCCGGATTGATTGCGGCCTTGGTTGGCGCGCAACTCTACAAAAAGCTGACCAACAACACCGTGGTGGCCTACTTCCCGGAGACCAACGCGCTCTACGCCGGAGACAAGGTCGTCATCATGGGCATCCGCGTCGGCGCGATCGACAGGATCGAACCCGTCGGCAACAAAATGAAAGTGACGTTCCACTACTCCAACAAATACAAAGTGCCCGCCAACGCACAGGCGATGATCCTCAACCCCACGCTGGTGGCCTCACGCAGCATCCAGTTGGAGCCGCCCTATAAGGGCGGACCGGTGCTGGCCGACAACGCCGTGATTCCCGAAGACCGCACACAGGCACCGGTCGAGTGGGATGACTTGCGCAACAACATCACTCACATCATCAATGAACTCGGCCCGACAAAAGACCAGCAGAAAGGTCCGTTCGGTGACGTCATCGAATCCTTCGCCGACGGGCTGGCCGGCAAGGGCAAACAGATCAACACCACATTGGACAGCCTGTCGGCCGCACTGACCACTCTGGACGAAGGCCGCGGAGACTTTTTCGCGGTGCTACACAGCCTGGCGTTGTTCGTCAATGCGCTGCACCGAGACGACCAACAGTTCGTCGCGCTGAACAAAGACCTATCCCAATTCACCGACAGATTAACCAGTTCCGACCAAGCGGCCGCCAGAGCCATACAGCAGACCGACAGCCTGCTGTCCACCGCGAGCACATTCTTGACCGAGAACCGCGATGTGCTGGTGCACGACGTCAACAATCTCAGTGACGCCACCACCGAGATCATGCAGCCGGAACCGCGGGAGGGTTTGGAGACCGCGCTGCACATCTTGCCCAACATGGCCGCCAACGTGCTCGCGATCTACGAGCCGGCCCACGGCAGCTTGACCGGCGTGCCCGCGTTGGTCAACTTCGCCAATCCAATGCAGTTCATTTGCAGCGCGATTCAAGCCGGCAGCCGCCTCGGTTATCAAGACTCGGCAGAGTTGTGCGCACAGTATCTGGCGCCGATCATGGATGCGATCAAATTCAACTACTTCCCTTCCGGGATGAACCTTTTCAGCTCCGCCGACACGTTGCCCAAGAACGTCACGTACTCTGAGCCGCGTTTGCAGCCGCCACCCGGCTATAAGGACACCACCGTCCCCGGGATCTTCTCGCCGGATACACCGTGGTCCCACCGCAACTCCGAACCGGGATGG
>DAIODV010000001.1:6808-29793 GCA_036746615.1 Mycobacterium sp. | reverse complement strand
GGGCAATATCCATCGCTACGGCGACCGGCGGATGCCGGTGCCCGGCGTGCTCGGCCTGGTGGCCGCGGCAAGCAGTGCCGCATTCGCCGCGGCGTCGGGCCGTTGGACGCAGGTCGGCGCGGCCGGTGTCGCCGTTGGCCTGCTCTTGGTGTGGCTGGTGCTCTACCTACGGGTGAGCGCGCCGATCAACCAGCGACTCACCGCCGCGGCCGATCATCCCGAGCCGTCGACGGATGTCCGTGCACTGCAACGTAATTGGGACAAAGTGATCACGATCAGGGCCACGCTTCAGGGCCTTGCCGTGGCGGCACTGTGCGTGACGATGCTGATCTGAAAGGACAAACAAGAATGCTCAATCCACGAAATCTCCTGCGGTTCATCATGCGCGCTGCCCCGCTTCTCAACACGCCGGTGGCGGCAATAGCAGCCTCACCACGCCTCGGGGCAAGGCTGCGGCGCAGCCTGACGGTGATCACCTACACCGGGCGACGGTCGGGACGGACGTTCAGTATTCCGGTGGCATACCGCCGCCGCGGTGACGAGTACATCGATATCGACGCGAACTTGCCGGACGCTAAGACGTGGTGGCGCAACTTCGTTGGCGATGGCGCGCCGATTTCGTTGACGCTCGATGGCACCGAGCGCACCGGACATGCCGTCGCTCACCGCGACGACAAAGGGCGGGTGACCGTCGAGGTTCGGCTGACTTAGTCATCCAGGGATGTCGAAGCGCGTGGCGCCGTACGGCTCGGAAGTGCCTAGCGCGTAAACCGTTGCAGGGACGACACGGTACGCATGCCATGGCGGAGGGCCCGCTGACGGCGCGCTGTATTCGGCGGTCAGCGCCTTGCCGTCGACAGTGGCCGGCCAGCCCCCTTCACGGAATGTGGCTGCCACCGTGTCGAGTTCGGCATCATCGGTGACGTGCAGGGCAGTTGCCTCGATGACGAGGTCGAACGACTCGGTGGCAACGCTGACCACGCACCGCGGGTCGCGGGCGAGGTTGCGCGACTTGCGGGTTCGGGGCCCGGAGCTGAAGTACCAGACGGTGCCGGTCTCGATGACGCCCACCGGCGTCACGTGCGGACTGCCGTCAGGATTGATCGTCGTCAGCCACGCAGTGTGCCGGTTGGGACCCCCGGTGCCCGGCGCCTGGGTGAGCTCGCTCGTCAAGACCTCGTGCACGCGCGACCAGTCGATCGGTGGCGCGCCGTAGCCGTCGAGATTGTGTGTCGTGATCGTCATGGTGATGCAGACCAACGGCGCCGCGAAAACTCATCGCCGATCTACGGCGAGCAGACGCAGAATCGCACGCCCGAGGACCGCAGGGTGCGATTCTATGTCTGCTCGCGGCGGGAAGTCACTCCGCTTGGTAGCGGGGGAATACACCGGTGGGGGCGGGAAGCGCCGTGCCGGGCACCAGCCGCTCACCGACGGCCGCGAACGTCCGCTGGTCTTGCGGCTGACCGAGCAAGTCCAACAGCTTGCCCGCCGATTCGGGCATCACCGGCTGGATCAGCAGCGCCGCAATACGCACCACCTCGCACGTGGTGTAGAGCACCGTGGCGAAGCGGGCCTGGTCTGCGTCCGAGTCGCTCTTACGCAGTACCCATGGCTGCTGCGCCGAGAAATATCTGTTCGCCGCGCCGAGCATCAGCCAAATCGCCTCGAGCGCCAAATGCATTGCTTGTGAGTCGAAATCGCCGCGAACTCGATCGGGCAGGCCATCGGCGGCGGCCAGCAATTCTGTGTCGTCGCTAGTGAAATCGCTTGGGGTGGGGACGATCCCGTCAAGGTTCTTCGCGACCATCGACAGTGATCGCTGCGCGAGGTTGCCTAATTCGTTGGCCAGGTCGGCGTTGGTCCTAGCGATAATCGCCTCTTCGCTGTAGCTGCCGTCCTGCCCGAAGGGCACTTCGCGCAGGAAGAAGTAGCGCACCTGGTCGACGCCGAACTCGTCGATCAGAGCGAGCGGATCGATCACGTTTCCGACCGATTTGCTCATCTTCTCGCCGCTGTTGAGCACGAAACCGTGCGCGAAAACCCTTCGCGGGAGCTCAATTCCGGCGGACATCAGAAATGCCGGCCAGTAGACGGCATGGAATCTGATGATGTCCTTGCCGATCATGTGCAGATCGGC
Source organism: Mycobacterium sp. (assembly GCA_036746615.1). Lineage (GTDB taxonomy): Bacteria > Actinomycetota > Actinomycetes > Mycobacteriales > Mycobacteriaceae > Mycobacterium. The sequence continues at coordinate 27,653 of DAIODV010000001.1, read as the reverse complement.
GGGCCAGTAGCGGCGGAACATCTCGGATTCGGTGTCGGGGTAGCCGACCCCGGTCAGGTAGTTGGTCAGCGCATCGACCCAGACGTACATGACGTGTTCCGGATGCTCGGGCACCTTCACACCCCAGTCGAACGACGTGCGGGAGATCGACAGGTCGTTCAACCCGCCGGACACGAAGCTGACTACCTCGTTGCGTCGCACCTGCGGTCCGATGAAGTCCGGATTGGCTTCGTAATGAGCCAGCAGCTTGTCGGCGTAGGCCGAGAGCCGGAAGAAATACGTCTGTTCTTCTGTCCACGTCACCGGGGTGCCGGTCTCGACGGCGATGCGAGAACCCGCGGCGTCGAGAACCGTTTCGTCTTCGGTGAAGTAGCGCTCGTCACGCACCGAGTACCAGCCGGTGTAGCTGTCCAAATAGATGTCGCCGGCATCGACCATCCGCTGCCAGATCGCCTTCGAGGCCTCGTGATGGTCGGCGTCGGTGGTGCGAATGAACCGGTCGAAGGAGATGTTCAGCTTCTCTTGCAGCCGCTGAAAGACGTCGGAGTTCCGCTTGGCAAGCTCTGGCGGCGAAAGGCCTTCAGCGGCTGCCGCCTGCGCCATCTTCAGCCCGTGCTCGTCGGTTCCGGTCAGGAAGCGCACGTCGAACCCGTCGAGTCGCTTGAACCTCGCGAGGGCATCGGTGGCGATGTACTCATACGCATGCCCGATGTGCGGCTCGCCATTCGGGTAGGTGATCGCCGTGGTGACGTAGTAGGGCCTCATCGGGACTCACCTTATTGTGTGCGCGTGGGTACCAATCGTCAGCCGCCACCGACTCCTGAGCCGTTGAGCCCGCTGGTCGACGCGCACACACATCTCGACGCGTGCGGCGCCCACGACGCCGACGATGTGCGCGCGATCGTGGACCGCGCCGCGGCGGTCGGCGTGGTCGCGGTGGTCACCATCGCCGACGACTTGGCCTCGGCGCGGTGGGTGACGCGGGCCGCCGAGTGGGATCCGCGGGTCTACGCCGCGGTCGCGCTGCATCCGACCCGCGCCGGCGCGCTCGACGATGCGGCCCGCGCCGAGATCGAGCAGTTAGCTGCGCACCCGCGCGTGGTCGCGGTCGGGGAGACCGGGATGGATCTGTACTGGCCGGCCCGGCTGGAGGGCTGCGCCGAACCGGCGGTGCAGCGGGAGGCCTTCGCCTGGCATATCGACCTGGCCAAGCGCGCGGGCAAGCCGCTGATGATTCACAACCGGGACGCCGATGCCGAGGTACTCGACGTGCTGCGTGCCGAAGGTGCACCGGACACGGTGATCTTTCACTGCTTCTCCTCGGATAGTGACATGGCGCACGCATGCGTCGACGCCGGCTGGCTGGTCAGCCTGTCCGGAACAGTGAGTTTCCGCAACGCCCGTGAGCTGCGGGAAGCCGTCCCGCTGATCCCGGTGGGGCAGCTGCTGGTGGAGACCGACGCACCGTTTCTGACGCCGCACCCGCACCGCGGGGCGCCCAACGAGCCGTACTGCCTGCCCTACACTGTTCGGGCGTTGGCCGAGCTCATTGATCGGCCCGCAGACGAGCTGGCCGAGGTCACGACGGGCAATGCCCGCAGGGCCTACGGATTAGCCGCAGAGGGTTAACAGACCGTTAAGGCATTACGGCGGAGTTGCTCTATCTAGGCCGGTTCGTTACCGTCTTGTGATCGAGCGGTAGGGCCCCCTGTGGGCCTTTTGTTATGTGACGGAAGTGTTGCTGAAGTTGTTGTTGAGGTCGGGGATACACGCGCGTTGAACGTACTTACGAAACTGCATCAGGCTCCCTCGCCGGCTCTGCGGCTTTTGGTCGCGGGTTTACTGCTGGTCTTGGCATTCGCCGGTTGCTATGCCGTCGCCGACTACAAGACCGTGACGCTGAGCGTGGATGGCACTGCGATGACCGTGACCACCATGAAGTCGCGGGTGATCGACATCATCAAGGAAAACGGGTTCAACGTCAGCGACCGTGACGACCTCTACCCCGCTGCCGGCGAACGCGTCCGCAACGACGAGAACATCGTGTTGCGCCGCAGCCGGCCCCTGCAGATCTCGCTGGACGGCCAGAACGCCAAGCAGGTGTGGACCACGGCGTCGACGGTCGACGAGGCGCTGGCCCAGCTGGCGATGACCGATACGGCTCCCGCCGCGGCGTCGCGCGGCAGCCGTGTTCCGCTGGCCGGCATGGCCCTGCCGGTGGTGAGCGCCAAGACCGTCGAACTCAACGACGGCGGCGCGGTGCGCAACGTGCACCTGGCCGCGGCCAGGGTCGGCGACCTACTTGCCGACGTCGGCGCCCCGCTGTTGGAAAGTGACCAGGTCACTCCGGGCGCCGCGGCACCGGTGATCGACGGCATGCACATCCAGGTGACCCGCAACCGCATCGAGAAGATCACCCAGCGCGTCCCGCTGGACCCGCCGCGGCGCCGGATCGAAGACCCGGACATGAACATGGACCGCGAGATCGTCCAGGACCCGGGCACCCCGGGCACCCAGGACGTGACGTTCGCGGTCTCCAAAGTCAACGGCGTCGAAACCGGCCGGCTGCCTGTCGCCAGCCACGTGATCACCCCCGCGCGCGAGGCGGTGGTACGGGTCGGCACCAAACCGGGCACCGCGGTCCCACCTGTGAGCAACGGAGACATCTGGGACGCCATCTCGCGCTGCGAGGCCGGCGGAAACTGGGCGATCAACACCGGAAACGGGTACTACGGCGGCGTGCAGTTCGACCAGAACACCTGGGAGCGCAACGGTGGGTTGCGGTTCGCCCCCCGCGCAGACCTGGCGACCAGGGAAGAGCAAATCACCGTCGCTGAGGTGACCCGCGCTCGCCAGGGCTGGGGAGCCTGGCCGGTGTGCAGCGGCAGAGCGGGTGCGCGCTGACCATCCGGTTGCTCGGGCGTACCGAGATCCGAAGGCTGGCCAAAGAACTCGAATTCCGGCCGCGTAAATCGTTGGGACAGAACTTCGTTCACGATGCGAACACGGTCCGCCGGGTGGTGTCGTCCTCCGGAGTCAACCGCCAGGATCACGTCTTGGAGGTCGGCCCCGGTCTGGGTTCGCTCACCCTGGCGTTGCTGGACCGCGGGGCCACGGTCAGCGCCGTAGAGATCGACCCGGTGCTGGCCAATCGGCTGCCCCAGACGGTTGCCGAGCATTCACACAGCGAAAGCCAGCGGCTGACGGTGCTCAACCGCGACGTGTTGTCGATCGGGCCCGCCGACCTTGCCGCCGAGCCGACGGCGGTGGTCGCGAACCTGCCCTACAACGTCGCCGTTCCGGCGCTGCTGCACCTGCTTGCCGAGTTCCCGTCGCTGCGCACGGTGATGGTGATGGTGCAAGCCGAGGTCGCCGAACGACTCGCCGCCGAACCCGGCGGCAAAGAGTACGGCGTTCCCAGCGTCAAGGTCCGCTTTTACGGACAGGTCCGTCGTCACGGAACGGTGTCGCCGACTGTCTTCTGGCCTATTCCGCGGGTCTACTCCGGGCTGGTGCGCATCGACCGGCATACAAACCCGTCGTGGCCGACCGACGCGGCCTTCCGCCAAAACGTGTTCAAACTCGTCGATATCGCCTTCGCTCAACGGCGCAAGACGTCGCGCAATGCGTTCGTCGAGTGGGCAGGTTCGGGCAACGAGTCGGCGAGCCGGTTGCTGGCCGCCAGCATCGACCCGGCCCGGCGCGGCGAGACGCTGACCATCGACGAATTCGTGCGGCTCTATCAGCGCTCGGGTGAAGGCGGCGGAGGCAACCCCGCGAACCTGCCGCAACGCCACGCCCCGGCGAGCTAGCCGCCCATAGGGTGGGGTTTGCCGGTCGCGGGCGATAAAGTCGCGTGCGATGCCGATGGATCCGAACACCGCTGCTCAGTGGGTGCCCACTGGGTCGGTCACCGTTCGGGCGCCGGGCAAAATCAACCTCTATCTGGCTGTCGGCGACCGGCGCGACAACGGCTATCACGACCTCACGACGGTGTTCCACGCGGTTTCCCTGGTCGACGAGATCACGGTCCGCAACGCCGATGTGCTGTCGCTTGAGATCAGCGGCGAGGGCGCCGACCAGTTACCCCTCGATGAGCGCAACCTGGCGTGGCGCGCCGCCGAACTGATGGCTGACCACGTCGGCCGGGCGCCCGACGTGTCGATCGCAATCGAAAAGTCGATCCCGGTGGCCGGCGGCATGGGTGGCGGCAGCGCTGACGCGGCCGCCGTGCTTGTCGCGATCAACTCACTCTGGGAACTCGGGGTGCCGCGCCGCGATCTGCACATGCTCGCCGCCAAGCTGGGCAGCGATGTGCCTTTCGCTCTCCACGGGGGCACCGCGCTGGGCACCGGCCGCGGCGAGGAACTGGCTACAGTGCTGGCCCGCAACACCTTTCATTGGGTGCTGGCGTTCGCCGAGGGTGGGCTGTCGACGCCCGCGGTGTTTGCTGAACTGGACCGGCTCCGCGAAGTAGGCAAGCCGCCGAGGCTCGACGAACCCGGCCCGGTTCTGGCGGCGCTGGCAGCCGGCGACCCCGAACAGCTGGCGCCGCTGTTGGGCAACGAACTGCAGGCCGCCGCGCTGAGCAAGGACCCCGCGTTGCGCCGCGTCTTGCGTGCCGGCGTCGAGGCCGGCGCGCTGGCCGGAATCGTGTCCGGCTCCGGGCCGACATGTACGTTCCTGTGCCGCTCGGCGCCCGCAGCGGTGGACGTCGGCACAGAGCTCTCCGGGGCGGGCGTCTGTCGCACCGTGCGCGTCGCCAGCGGGCCGGTGCACGGCGCGCGGGTGGTGCCGGCGCCGGTCACTGGTGTGTGATCCAGCCTGGTTGCGCTCGCCAGTTTGGCAGTTCTTTAAGAGGAGTTTAAGATGTTCGGCGGTGACGAATACCGGTCAAGCAATGCGCCTGGATCCTCCGCCCGCCGACCACGCCGGCGGGCGTCCTATGAGCGCCACCGGCCGCCGTGTCCTCGCCGCAACCGCTTCATCACCGTTTCGAGACGAAATTGCAGCCCAATTGTGGGCGTGCGGCTGCACCAAAGTGTGGTTGAGCAGGGGCAGCATTAGACGCTGGGCGTTGGCACCGGAACCGAGGAGGCTAACTTGAGCAGGTTTACCGAGAAGCTGTTCCGCAACGCTCACGAGAGCGTAAAGGGCATGGTGACCGGCGAACCACACCAGCCGGTTCGACACACCTGGCTGGAGGTCCATGAGCGGGCCCGCCGGATCGCCGGCGGCCTGGCCGCGGCCGGCATCGGCCACGGCGACGCGGTCGGTGTGCTGGCCGGCGCGCCGGTAGAAATCGCGCCGACTGCGCAGGGGCTGTGGATGCGCGGCGCCAGCCTGACCATGCTGCACCAGCCCACCCCGCGCACCGACCTTGAGCTGTGGGCGAAGGACACCACGATCGTCGTCGACATGATCGAGGCGAAGGCCGTGATTGTCTCCGACCCGTTCATGGCGGCCGCGCCGGTGCTCGAGGCACGCGGTCTGAAGGTGCTGACCGTCGAGCAACTGCTGGCGTCCGACCCGATCGACCCGATCCACACCGACGAAGACGACTTGGCGTTGATGCAGCTGACGTCCGGCTCCACCGGTTCTCCGAAGGCCGTGCACATCACGCATCGCAACATCTACTCCAACGCCGAGGCGATGTTCATCGCCGCCAAGATGGACCCCAGCGGCAACGACGTCATGCTCAGCTGGCTGCCGTGCTTCCACGACATGGGCATGGTCGGCTTCTTGACCGTGCCGATGTACTTCGGCGTCGAGCTGGTCAAGGTCACCCCGATGGACTTCCTGCGCGACACGCTGCTCTGGGCCAAGCTGATCGACAAGTACGGCGGCACCATGACGGCCGCGCCCAACTTCGCCTACGCGCTGTTCGCCAAGCGGCTGCGCAAGCAGGCCACCCCCGGTCAGTTCAACCTGTCGACGCTGCGGTTTGCGCTCTCGGGTGCAGAGCCGGTGGACCCCGCCGACGTCGAAGACCTGATCGACGCCGGTAAACCGTTCGGGCTGCGCCCCGAAGCCATCATGCCGGCCTACGGCATGGCCGAGACCACGCTGGCGGTGTCGTTCTCCGAACTCGGCGACGGACTGGTGGTCGACGAGGTGGACGCCGATCTGCTGGCCGCGCTGCGCCGTGCGGTGCCCGCCACCAAGGGCAACACCCGCCGGCTGGCTTCGCTCGGTCCGCTGCTGCAGGGCATCGAGGCTCGCATCGTCGATGAGAACGGTGAGGTATTACCGACGCGCGGTGTGGGTGTGATCGAGTTGCGCGGTGAACCGGTCACCCCGGGCTACACCACGATGGGTGGATTCATCTCGGCGCAGGATGAGCACGGCTGGTATGACACCGGTGACCTCGGCTACCTGATGGAGAACGGTCACATCGTGGTGTGTGGTCGGGTCAAGGACGTCATCATCATGGCCGGCCGCAACATCTACCCGACCGACATCGAGCGGGCGGCATGCCGGGTCGAGGGAGTCCGCCCGGGTTGCGCGGTCGCCGTGCGGCTTGACGCCGGACATGCTCGCGAGACCTTCGCCGTCGCAGTCGAATCCAACGCCTACCAGGATCCTGTTGAGGTGCGTCGCATCGAGCATCAGGTTGCCCACGAGGTCGTCGGCGAGGTCGACGTCCGGCCGCGCAACGTCGTCGTGCTGGGTCCCGGGACGATCCCGAAGACGCCGTCGGGCAAGCTGCGACGGGCCAACTCGGTCACCCTGGTCACCTAATCTCGGCGAGCAGACAGAGAATCGCGTTACCGAGCACTGATTTGTGCGACTCTGCGTCTGCTCGCGCGTCAGGCAAGTGGTGCAAGCCCTGAGCGCACCAACCCCAGAGTTGTGTCGGTAATGGCGCTCAGATCGTCACGGCAGCCGCCGCGACCCCACCTCTCCACCCCGACAACCATCGCCGCCGCCAGCGAGGCGCCCGCGACGTCGGCGACCAGATCGATGTTCGGCACCTCGGGATAGCGCTGCTTGACGAAGTCGGTAATCACCGAAGCGAACGACGACTGCACCACTCGTAGGTGGCTGGCGACCTGTTCCCCGGTGATCAATTCGGCACGGGCGAGCGCCGCCTGCCGAACCAATTCGAGGTCGTGCGGGAAACTTTCGATGCTCGCCTTCACCGCATCGAACAGGGACTCAGAGCGCGGACGCTGTGCAAGCGCATCGGCAAGCCACTCCACCTGCGTGTCGTAGTCCTGAAACAACACCGCTTCCTTGGTGGGGAAGTGCCGGAAAAAGGTCCGCTCGGTAACCCCGGCCTCCTGGGCGAGCTGTTCGACGGTGACGTTTCCGAAGCCCTCGCTGGCGAACTTCTTCAAGGCCGCCTGCCGCAGCGCCTCGCGTGTCTTGGTCCGGCGCAGCTTGTGCAGATTCGGCCGCTCACTCATATCTGGCATCCCACCACACTTCCGAGTTGGTCAAGAGTGACATCTTCCAATTGCGTCAGTACTGACATATATTAGCGCTCGGAGGTCGGTGAGGCATTCGGACAAGGAGCGTGAGTGATGACGGACTATGACGCGATCGTGGTCGGCGCCGGGCACAACGGATTGACCGCGGCAGCGGTCCTGCAACGCGCCGGATTGCGGACGCTGATCCTGGAGGCCAACACGTACACCGGTGGCATGGCGGCCACGGTCGAGTTGATCGACGGATTCCATTACGAGATAGCGGGTTCCGTACAGTTCCCCACCGCCCCGCAGATCACCAAAGAGCTCGGTCTTGACACCTTGCCCACCATCGATGCCGAGGTTCAGTCGGTCAATCTCGGCGACAACGGCGAAGAGCCGATGATCTTCTACCGCGATCCGATGCAGCTGATGACCCATCTCGCCGAGAAGCTCGGCGCCGAAGCCGTCACGGGCATGGCCGAGATGATCGGTTGGAGCCAAGGCCCCGCAAAAGCGCTCGACCGCTTCGAGGTATGCACACTGCCCAAGACACTCGATGAGATGTACGCCTGCGCGGCAAACGAAGCCGAGCGCAAAGCCATTCACGAGGTGCTGTTCGGATCGGCGATGGATGCCATCGACCGCTTCCTGCCCGACAAGGACAAGCACGCGGTGCTGCGCGGAATGCTCGCCTTCCTCGCGATCAACTCCACTTACCGCGGGCCCTATACCCCCGGCAGCGCAACGTGTTTGGCGTTCGCGCTCGCCGTCCCGAATGAGGGCACGGCGATGATGACCAAGCTCGAAGGGGGAATCGGCGCACTGTGCAAGCACCTGCACGAGCTGTTCGTCTCGAACGGGGGAGAGGTCAGGTATCGCGCCAAGGTCGACAAGATTCTCACCGACAACGGTCGGGTGACGGGCGTGCGTATGAAAGACGGCTCGGAAATCACTGCGCCGGTGGTTGTTTCCAATCTGTCGCCCGATCTGACCTTGATCGACATGGTCGGCGCCGAGCAGCTCCCGAGCGACCTCGTCACCCGGCTCAGCGGACGTGACCACCGCGCGTCGTTCGTCCAGATTCACTTTGCGCTTGACGGTCTGCCGGAATTCGCTCCGCCCTACGACTTCCTCAACGAGCCCGGCATGCAAGGGTCCGTCGGCATCTTCGGCTCACCCGAAGAACAGCAGCGCCAATGGGAGGAGTGCAGGCGCGGCATCATTCCCGACAATCCGTCAATGGGCATGCAGATCCCGTCCGTCCACGACCCTGCGATGGCGCCGCCGGGTAAACACGCCGCGAGCGCTTTCGCCTACGCGTTCCCGGTCGAAGCCAGCCGTGACCTCCATGGCCAACTCAAGAACGTGATGGCGGAGAAGGTCATCGACAAGATCACCCGGTTCGCGCCCAACTTCCGCGACATCCAGATACGCCATATCACGTTTGCGCCCTACCACATGCAGACGATGTTCGCCGCACCCTCGGGAGACTTCTGCCACGGCTTGCTACATCCAGATTTGATGGGGTTCAACCGACCTGGGCCCAAGGGGTTCATCGACATGCCGATCCCGATCGAGGGGTTGTACCTCGGCGGCGCCGGTTGCCACGGCGGCCCGGGCATCACGTTCACACCCGGCTACAACGCCGGCCACCAGGTGCTCGAGGACCTGTCGCGATGACCTATGTGATCGCCGAACCCTGCGTCGATCTCAAAGACAAGGCCTGCATCGAGGAATGCCCCGTCGACTGCATCTACGAAGGCGCAAGGATGCTGTACATCCATCCCGACGAGTGTGTCGACTGCGGTGCCTGCGAACCGGTCTGCCCCGTCGAGGCCATCTACTACGAAGACGATGTGCCGGAATCCTGGCAGCAGTACGCAGAGATCAACACCGACTTCTTCATAGAGCTCGGTTCGCCGGGCGGGGCCGCGAAAATCGGTTTGCAAGAACATGATCCGCAGGCGGTCAGGGAGCTCCAGTCAATGGGGGGACAAGCACAATGACACGACCGCTCGAGGGCACGGTGGCTCTGGTCACCGGCGCGAGCCAGGGCATCGGCCAGGGCATCGCGATCGAGCTCGGTGAGCAGGGTGCCACTGTCTGGGTCACCGCCCGCAGCGCCGCGGGCCTCGAAGAGACCGCCGATCAGATCCGCGATCTCGGCGGCGTCGCGGTGCCCCGGCCCTGCGACCACGCCGACGATGCCCAGGTGCGTGCCGTGTTCGACGAATTGCGCCGCGAGTCGGGCCGACTGGATATGGTGGTCAACGTCGCGTCGCCTGACTTCACATCGATGGTGGGCCAACCCTTTTGGGAGTTACCCCTGCAGGCGATCACCGATAGCCTCGCCGTCGGTCCCCGCGCGAACTTCGTGACGTCGGCGCTGGCCGCGCCGATGATGATCGAGCAACGGGGTGGGCTGATTGTCAACATCTCCTCGCACGGCTGCGAGGACTACATACTGTCCACGCCGTATGGCGCTGCCAAGGCCGCCATCGAGAAGATCACCCACGACACCGCGCTCGAACTGCGCCAGCACAATGTGGCAGTGATCGGGTTGTGGCCGGGGCTGGTGCTGACCGACCGCATCCGCTCTTTCGCGACCGCGGGTCCATCGGGGTCGCCCCAGCTGTTCGGGCTGGACCTCGATATCTGTGAGTCCCCGCGGTTTTCGGGCCGCGCCGTTGTTGCGCTGTTCACCGACCCCGACCGGATGGCCCGCACCGGCCGGTCGTTCTTCGCTTCTCGGCTGGCCCGCGAGTACGGCTTCACCGACCTCGCCGGCCATCTGCCCCCGGAGGTGCGACTGCTGGTCGACTACCTCGGCGACGGCAAGGTGCCGGAGTATTGGCAGATGGTGGAGCGGTACGGCCGCGGCTTACGCGAACCATCGGGTGCGCTTTAGCCGCCGGTCAACTCGGCAAGCGCGTCGTTCATCGCCGGCACCGCCGCGCCCATCGCGCCGATTCCCGCATCGATGACATGGGTTTGCCCGGTGATGTAGCGCGATTCGTCACTGGCCAGGAACACCGCCAGGTTTGCGACGTCGTCGGGCTCGACGAAGCCGCTCACGGTCTGGTGGCGTTCGACTGCGTCGAGCACCGGGCTGGGAAACATCTCACGCAGCCCCGGCGACAGCACCAGTCCCGGAGCGATGGCGTTGCAGCGGATTCCCTTGTCCCCGTGGCTCGTCGCGACATAGCGCGTCACCGACAGCACGGCCGCCTTGGCTGCGGCGTAGGCGATGAGACTGGTGTTGCCGGCCATCGGCGCGGCCGACGCCGTGTTGATGATCGAACCACCCCCGGTGCGGATCATCACCGGTATGGCATTGCGGATTCCTCTGACAACTCCGAGCAGGTCCACCTCGAAGGTGAACCGCCATGCCGAGTCGGGAGTGCTCACCACGTCGAAGTCGCCCTCGGACCCTGCGCCCGCGTTGTTGTGCAGGATGTCGAGGCGGCCGAATTGTGTTGTCGCCGTGTCGATCATGGCCTTGACTTCGGCCTCGTCGGTGACGTCCGCGCGAATACCGGTCGCCGTGCCGCCCGCCGCGGTTATCGCCTCAGCTACCTGGACCGCGGTGTCGCCCTCGAGATCACTGACAACTACAGCGGCGCCCTCACGTGCCATGGCCTGTGCGCACGCGGCTCCGATGCCGCGCCCGGCACCCGTGACGATCGCAACCTTGCCGGCAAGTCGTTGTGTCATCCGAGTGATGCTAGCGCGGCCGCAGGATCACGACGGGAATCTCGCGTTCGGTCCAGCTCTGGTAGGTGTCGAAATCGGCGTAGAGCTCAACTAGACGCGGCCACAGGCGGCTTCGCTGCTGTGCGTCGGCGATCACGGCGTGCACCGGTCGTCGCTCGGCACCGATTTGAACGACCGTATCGGGGCTGGCGACGAGGTTGCGGTACCACTGCGGATGATTGGGCAGCCCACCTTGGGAGGCGACCACGACCACGTCTTGCCCATCGCTAAGGTACAGCAGCGGAATGGTGAACACCTTGCCCGATTTGCGGCCCCGGTGTTCAAGCAGCAGCGTCGGCACCGGTTTACGAAAACCAGCGCCTATGCGCCACTTGCCGCCGATCCGGCCGTTGGTCTTGCGGTAGACCCAGACCTGCGCCCTGCCCATATACCGGAAGATGACCGGCAGTACCGGAGAGTCCAGCTGGCCCGGACGCTTGGGTGCGCTCTTCGCACGTTCGCTTTTACCCACTTCGGACCCCTTCTAGGTCGTTGCCCGCTCCCGGCAGCCTACGCATCATGACACGACCAAAATTTGTCAGTCCTGACTACTTCCAAATACGTCAGCACTGACATATTCTTGTGCCTTCGGGCAAGGAGGGCGAGCGATGGTTCGTAAGGGTTCCTAGCGATGCCGAGTAGCTATGCGGCTCGCTGGTCGCCGGGTATAGCGCTGGGGCGCAACGTATCCGGGTCTATGCAGGCCGCCGGGGGGCTCTTTGCGATGTCGGCGGATGCGGTCAAGTTCACCATCCGCCGGTCTTTTCAGTGGCGGGAGTGCCTGGAACAGGCCTGGTTTGTGGCACGGGTGTCCTTGGCGCCGACGTTGTTGGTGGCGATCCCGTTCACCGTGCTCGTCAGCTTCACGCTGAACGTCTTGTTGAGGGAGCTCGGCGCGGCTGACTTGTCTGGTGCGGGGGCGGCTTTCGGCGCAGTGACCCAGGTCGGCCCCTTGGTGACGGTCTTGGTGGTGGCCGGCGCAGGGGCGACCGCGATGTGTGCGGATCTGGGGTCGCGCACGATCCGCGAAGAGATCGACGCGATGGAGGTGCTGGGCATCAACCCGGTGCAGCGGTTGGTAACTCCCCGCATGCTGGCGTCGGGGCTGGTGGCTTTGTTGCTCAACAGCCTGGTCTGCATCATCGGCATTTTGGGCGGCTACACCTTCTCGGTATTTGTCCAGGACGTCAATCCTGGCGCGTTCGCGGCTGGTATCACGCTGCTGACCGGGGTGCCCGAGGTAATCATCTCGTGCGTCAAGGCAGCGCTTTTCGGGCTGATCGCAGGATTGGTGGCCTGCTATCGCGGCCTGACGATCTCCGGTGGCGGTGCCAAGGCCGTCGGCAACGCGGTCAACGAAACCGTGGTCTACGCCTTCATGTCGCTGTTCGTCGTCAACGTGGTTGTGACCGCGATCGGCATTCAGATGACGGTCAAATAGGCGCGACCCATGACGCTGCGAGCCACCTATCCGCGCCTGACGCGCGAACTGGGACGACCGATCACCGTCTTGGGTGTGGTGGGCGAGCACACCATGTTTTACGGGAAAGCGCTTGCGGCGGTGCCGTTTGCGGCCGCGCACTATCGCCGGGAAGTCATCCGTCTTATCGCCGAGATCAGCATGGGCGCAGGGACATTGGCGATGATCGGCGGCACCGTGGTGATCGTCGGCTTCCTGACGCTGGCCGCCGGCGGCACGCTGGCGGTCCAGGGGTACAGCTCACTGGGCAACATCGGCATTGAGGCTCTCACCGGATTTTTGGCGGCGTTCATCAACGTGCGGATCTCTGCGCCAGTGGTAGCGGGGATTGGTTTAGCGGCCACCTTCGGTGCAGGGGTCACCGCGCAGCTCGGGGCGATGCGGATCAACGAAGAAATCGACGCGTTGGAATCCATGGCCATTCGGCCGGTCGCATATCTGGTCAGCACGAGGATTGCAGCGGGAATGATGGCGGTGACCCCGCTGTATGCGATCGCTGTCATCCTCTCTTTCCTCGCAAGCCAATTCACGACGGTGTTCTTGTTCGGCCAATCAGGAGGCTTGTATCAGCATTACTTCACAACGTTTTTGAACCCCATCGACCTGTTGTGGTCGTTTCTGCAGGCCATCCTGATGGCGCTCACGATTTTGCTGATCCACACGTACTTCGGCTATTTCGCGTCGGGCGGACCGGAAGGCGTCGGCGTGGCAACGGGCAACGCTGTGCGCACCTCGCTGGTCGTCGTGGCCGGTGTGACGTTGATGGTCTCGCTGGCGGTCTACGGCGCCAACGGCAACTTCAACTTGTCCGGATGAGGGGGCTGTGATGTCTGGGCGTGCGGCGGCTCCAGCTTTGGGCCTGGTCACCATCGCAGCGATTGCTGGTGTCGTGACGCTGACGGCGACCATGTTCAGTGGTGGCTTCACCGACAGCGTGCCGGTTACCGTACTTTCGTCGCGCGCGGGCTTGGTAATGAACCCAGATGCCCGGGTGAAGTTGCGCGACGTGCAGGTCGGCAAGGTCTCCTCGATCGAGGAGCAGCCCAACGGCCAAGCAGCCCTTCACCTTGCCATCGAACCGTCGAAACTGCATCTGATTCCGGCCAATGTGCTCGTCGATATCGCGTCGACAACAGTGTTCGGTGCCAAGTTCGTGCAACTGGTCCCGCCCGCCTCGCCGTCGTCGCAGACCATCCACGCGGGACAAGTTCTCGACGCCAAGAACGTCACGGTGGAAATCAACACCGTGTTCGAAGAACTGACGTCGGTGCTGGCCAAGATCGAACCGGCCAAACTCAACGAGACGCTGGGCGCGCTCGCTTCGGCACTCAATGGGCGAGGCCACAAGATGGGCCAGATGTTCGCAGACCTGGATTCGGCTCTGGCCAAATTAGATTCGAGCCTTCCCAACCTCAGCCATGACATCGCCGCCTCGCGAAAGGCGTTCAGTGCCTATGCCGACGCGGCGCCGGACCTGATCAAGACCGCCGACAACGCGACGCGGATCAGTCAGACGATGGTCGACGAACAAACCAACCTCGATGCGCTGCTCATCAGTGTAATTGGATTGGCAGACATTGGAAACGACGTGATCGGCGGTAACCGTCGACCGATGGCCAATGCACTGCACCTGCTGGTACCGACAACCGAGCTTGCCAACAAGTACCACGAAGCGCTGACGTGCACGGTGGCCGGCCTGGTGCCGATGGCCCACAACCCGCCACAGCCTGAGCCAGGTGCTGTGGTCTCGGTCAGTTTCACGTTGGGGATTGAACGCTATCGATACCCGGGCCACTTGCCCAAGGTCGCGGCTACCGGTGGTCCGCATTGCAAGGACGAGCACATGCCGGCCGTGCCATTCGACTCGGCTCCGCCGTTCGTGGTCGCCGATGTGGGGGCCAACCCGTGGCAGTACGGAAACCAAGGGATCTTGCTCAACTTCGACGGGCTCAAGCAATTGCTGTACGGGCCGCTCGACGGGCCACCGCGAAACTCCGCACAGATCGGACAACCCGGATGAGGGGCTCGGCGCGCGTAACCTTCGTCAAGTTCGGGATTTTCGCGATCGTGATGGTGATGCTGACCGCCTCGCTGTTCTTCATCTTCGGCGAGTACCGCACCGGTAGGACCAACGATTACTCCGCAATTTTCGCCGACGTGTCGCGCTTGAAGTCCGGAGACTCGGTGCGCGCAGCCGGTATCCGCGTCGGCACGGTGAACGGCATCGAGCTGCGCAAGGACAAGAGCGTCGTGGTGACATTTGATGCCGATCGCCGGGTGGCGCTGACGACCGGCACGAGGGCGGCGGTTCGCTACCTGAACTTGGTGGGTGATCGTTACCTCGAGCTGATCGATGGGCCCGGGTCGAGTCGGCTGCTGTCGGCAGGGGCGCGGATCCCCGCCGACCACACGGCGCCCGCCCTGGACCTTGATCTGCTCCTTGGCGGGTTGAAACCCGTTATCCAGGGGCTTAATCCGAAAGACATCAACGCGCTCACCTCATCGCTGGTGCAAGTCTTTCAAGGCGAGGGCCCGACGCTGGACTCTATCTTTTCGAAGACGTCGTCATTCTCGAATGCGATGGCCGACAACAACCGAACGATTCAGCAATTGATAGACAACCTGCACACGGTGCTGGCCACGCTTGTCAAGGAGAAAGACAAGTTCTCCGGCGCTATCGCCCGACTCGAGCGGTTGACCACCGAACTGTCCCAAGACCGCGATCCGATCGGGGCCGCGATCGAATCGCTGGAAAACGGGACCGCTTCTATCGCCGAGCTGCTGACCAAAGCCCGTCCGCCGCTGTCCGCCACGGTGAATCAGCTAAACCGACTGGCCCCCTTGCTCGATCAAGACAAGGATCGTCTCGACGTCGCCCTGCAGAAGGCGCCGGAAAACTTCCGCAAGCTCGCCCGCCTCGGCGCATACGGCAGCTTCATCCAGTTTTACGTTTGCGGGATGTCGGTCAGGGTCAGCGACCTGCAAGGCCGAACCGCGGTATTCCCTTGGCTTAAGACAACCGGTGGGAGGTGCGCTGAGCCCAATGCTTAAGTACCGCGGTTCTGGTTTGGCACGGGCCGGCTTTATCGGTGTGGTCCTCGTGGTTCTGGTGATCGCTGTGGGCCTACAGCCCCAGCGGCTTGTGTCGTGGGCGACGGCCGTTCGCTACCAGGCCGTGTTCTCCGAAGCGGGTGGGCTGGAGGTGGACAACGACGTGACGGCATCGGGCGTCAAGGTGGGCGCGGTGTCGAATATCGCGCTGCACGACAGTGATGTCGTGGTCACGTTCACGGTCGGGGGGAATGTTCCGCTCGGATCGGAAACCACCGCGCACATCCGGACGGGATCACTACTTGGCCGGCGGGTGCTCACGCTGGAGTCTGCCGGAAGCGGGACACTGCATCCGTCCGACGTCATCCCGCTGTCGCGCACCTCGTCGCCCTATTCGTTGACCGAGGCGGTCAGCGACCT
This sequence comes from Mycobacterium sp., assembly GCA_036746615.1. GTDB lineage: Bacteria > Actinomycetota > Actinomycetes > Mycobacteriales > Mycobacteriaceae > Mycobacterium. The sequence continues at coordinate 11,537 of DAIODV010000001.1, read as the reverse complement.
CACGACTAACGCCGCGGGAACCGACACCGCATCGATCAACGCGTCGCTGGACACGCTGTCGGCGACGATCGACCGGGTCGCACCGCAATTGGGTCCGACATTCGACGGCCTGAGCCGACTGTCGCAGTCGCTCAATGGCCGAAACGAAAGCCTCGGGGAGGTTCTGAAGAGCACGAGCACCGTCGCCGGTGTGCTGTCGGAACGCAGTCAGAAGCTCAATACGTTGATTGTGAACACCAATGAACTGCTCGGCGTGCTGGCACAGCGCCGCCACGCGATCGTCGAGCTGCTAGCCAACACGTCGGCGGTGGCCAAGCAGCTCTCGATGTTGGTGCATGACAATGAACAGACCTTGGCGCCGGCCTTGGAGAAGCTGAACTCGGTCAACGCGGTCCTCGAGAAGAACCGGGACAATATCGCCAAAGCCCTTCCCGGGCTTGCGAAATACCAAATCACTCAGGGCGAAGCGGTATCCAGCGGATTCTACTATCAGTCGTACGACCCCAACGTGATGCCGCCACAGTTCTTGCAGCCGTTCCTGGATTATGCGTTCGGGTTCCGCAGGGGAACGAATAGAGGACAACCCCCGGACAACGCCGGCCCGCGGGCAGAGGTCCCGTTCCCGTACAACGGAATTCCGCCGTGTCCTAAATGCACTGTGGGGGGCCGATGAATAAACGGGTTCTGCTTGCCGTAGTCCTGGCAGCGCTCGTCCTTTCCGGTGCGGCCTTAGTTATCCGCGATGCGTTCTTTCGTCCCAATACGATCACGGCCGACTTTACGACCGCCACCGCGATCTACCCCGGCGACCAGGTGCGCGTCGCAGGGGTCAAGGTGGGAGTCATCAAGTCGATTCGGCCGGATGGCGCACGGGTCAAGCTGACCATGAACACCGATCACAACACCCGCACCCCCGCCGATGCAAAGGCGGTGATCGTCGCCCAAAACTTGCTCGCGGCGCGGTATGTCCAGCTGACACCGACGTACCACTCCGGCGGCCCAACGATGCCCGATGGAGCGGCCATTCCGTTAGAACGGACCGCGGTACCCGTCGAGTGGGACGAGGTCAAAACCCAACTAACGCGCTTAGCAACAGATTTAGGACCCAACAGTCAGATCTCCACGCCGTCGATGGCACGGTTCATCGACAGCGCCGCTAACGCGCTCGGCGGTAACGGTGAGAAGCTGCGCCAGACGCTGGCGCAGCTGTCCGGGGTTGGCAGGATCCTGGCCAACGGCAGCGGCAACATCGTCGACATCATCAACAATCTGCAAACCTTTGTCACCACACTTCGGGACAGCGGCCAGCAGGTCGTTCAATTCGAGAACCGGCTGGCCACCCTCAGCAGCGTGCTCAACGACAACAAGTCCGATCTCGATGCGGCGCTGACCGATTTGTCGGTGGCGGTGGGCGACGTCCAGCGATTCACCTCACAAAGCCGTGACCAGGTCTCCGAACAGATCCAGCGACTCGCCGACGTCACTCAGAATCTCGTCGAGCACCGCACTGACCTGGAAAACATCTTGCACGTGGCACCTAACTCATTCGCCAACTTCTACAACGCCTACAACCCCGACACCGGCGACACCATCGGATCGATTGTGTTCAACAACTTTTCGAGCCCTGTGCAGTTCATCTGCACGCAAATCGGAGCGATCGAAAACGTGACCGCGCCCGAGACCGGGAAGCTGTGCGCGGAGTATCTCGGTCCCGCACTGCGATTGATGAACTTCAACTATCCGCCGATTCCGTCGAGCGCAGTCCTCATGAAGTCGGCAAATCCCGAAAACATCATCTACTCCGAGCCGCGGTTGGCCCCCGGCGGAGAAGGGCCCAAGCCGACGGCACCTGAGACACCGCCTGCGATATCGGCGTATACCGGCCTGCCGGGTGACACGCCGCCGTTGCCACCGCCGCCGGGGCCACTGCCGCGCATACCCGGACTAGCGCAACCCGAGCCGCCACCGACGACAGCCACCGGCACTGTGCCGCAAGCATTCCCGCCGTCCGCACCGGCGAATCTGCAAGACATCCTGCTGCCCTCCGAAAGGCCGACACAATGAGCGGTTGGCGGGCGGCGCGTCGGGTACTGATCGTCGGTTGCTGTGCGCTGCTCAGCTCGACCGGCTGCGCATTCCAGGGGCTGAACTCGCTGCCGTTGCCCGGCACGGTGGGACGGGGGCACGGCGCCATCACCTACCATGTCGAGGTCGCCAACGTCGGGACTCTAGAGGCGAATTCGCCGGTCATGCTCAACGACGTCGTCGTCGGCAGCGTCGGCGATATGACCTTCAACGACTGGCACGCCGATGTGGTGATTTCGGTGAAACCTGGTGTCGTCGTGCCCGCTAACGCCGTTGCCAGCGTGGGGCAGACCAGCCTGCTGGGCTCGATGCACCTCGAACTCAATCCGCCGCTGGGTCAAGCACCCAGCGGCCGATTGCAGCCCGGAGCCACTATCCCGTTGGCCAGGTCGTCGGCCTATCCATCGACGGAGCAGACACTCTCGTCGCTATCGGTCGTTCTCAACGGCGGGGGATTGGGGCAGATCGGCGATGTCATCCACAACTTCAGCGCCGCAATGTCAGGACACCAAGACCAGATCCGTGATCTGCTGACCCGTTTCGACAGCTTCGTCGGCACCCTGGACGCTCAGCGTGACAACCTCGTCGGATTTGTCCAGGAGCTGAACCGCCTCACCGAAATATTTTCCGGGCAGCGCGATGTGATTACGCAAGCGTTGCACAAGATCCCGCCGGCATTGGATGTGCTGATACGGGAGCGGCCACACCTCACGAAAGCTCTGGAGAAGCTCGGAGCCTTCGGCGATACCGCCACGGGGCTTGTCCATGACACTCAAGCGGACCTGGTGCGCGATCTGAAGAATCTGGAGCCGGCGATAAAGGCACTCGCCGATGTCGGCCCCGACTTGGACACCGCGCTCGCCTACGCCACGACATTCCCGTATGGCCAGAATCTGATCGACCGGGGCATCAGAGGCGACTACATGAATCTGTACCTGGTCGCTGACCTCACGCTGCCCCGGCTCAAACGGACACTGCTGCTGGGTACCCGGTGGGGCCAGGTCGGCGCGAAACTTCTACCGGCACCGGGAGAACCGGGCCCGATGAACTACAGCCTGGATCCGCTCGGCGGCAACCTAGCGCCCCCGCCGCCAGCTGCGCCCGTAGCACCGGGTTGGCCGGCGCCCCCGGCCCCGATTGACAGGACACCGAACGCCAACATCCCGATGCCAACCGACTTCCCGCCGCAGGATCTGGGTGGTCGCTGATGTTGACGCGGTTTGTCCGAATCCAGCTGACCATCTTCACGATCGTCTCGGTCGTCGGCCTGCTGTCGATGGTCTTCGTTTATCTGCAAGCGCCGACCATGCTGGGCATCGGCCACATCACCGTGCGGCTGGAACTACCCGCCGGCGGGGGCCTGTATCGGTTTTCCAACGTCACCTACCGCGGCGTTCAGGTAGGCAAGGTCACCGCGGTCGACGTGACGGCCGACCATGTGGAAGCAACGCTGTCGCTTGACACTTCGCTGAGTATCCCCGCGGATCTGCAAGCAGACGTGCGCAGCATCTCCGCAGTGGGCGAGCAGTATGTGGACCTGCGGCCCCGGGCGAACACGACGCCGTATCTGCACAACGGCTCGGTGATCTCGCGGGCGAACACCACGATTCCGCAACCGGTGGGGCCGATGCTCAACAGGGTCAGTGCGCTGATCAACAGCATCCCTAAAGGCAAGCTCACTGCGATGCTCGACGAGTCATTCAAGGGACTCAATGGTGCGGGCTATGATCTCGGATCTCTGCTGGACTCATCAGCGAGAGTCAGCGCAGACATCAGTCCCGTAGCCGACCGTACCCGGACGCTGGTGAATGACACTGTGCCGCTGCTAGATTCGCAAACCGCAACCGCGGACTCGATCCGGACCTGGTCACGCAGCCTGGCAGGTGTCACGCAGACGGCAGCCGACGACGATCGCGCAGTGCACACGCTGCTGCAAACCGGCCCGGGTGCCGCCAGCGAGGTTTCGGATCTGCTCAATCAGATAAAGCCCACGCTCCCAGTCTTGCTGGCGAACCTCAGCACGGTTGGCCAGGTTCTGGTGACCTATAACGCGTCGTTGGAACAGCTGTTGGTGTTGCTACCGCCGGCGATCGCTTCGCTGCAGTCCTCCGGGTTGGCGAGGAACAGCCCGACCGGGATGCCAATAGGTGAGTTCGCCATCAGCATCGGCGATCCGCCACCATGCACCGTGGGCTTCTTGCCGCCCTCGTCCTGGCGTTCTCCCGCCGACACCACCACCATCGACACCCCGGACGGGCTCTATTGCAAACTGCCGCAAGACTCCCCAATTTCGGTGCGCGGGGCGCGGAACTATCCCTGCATGGGTAAGCCGGGGAAGCGTGCGCCGACCGTCCAAATCTGCGACAGCGACAAGCCTTTCGAGCCTCTGGCCATGCGGCAGCATACGCTGGGCCCGTATCCGCTCGACCCGAACCTGCTGTCGCAGGGCATTCCACCCGATGATCGGATTACAGCCGATGACCACACCTTCGGCCCGGTCAACGGGACACCCCTGCCGCCCGGGGCTACACCGTCGGGAACACCGCCCGGCCCGCCGCCCGGGCCCCCCGTTCCAGCACCGCCGCCACCGGCGGGGACCGCACACCCCAGTTCGTCGAAAATCACTGAGCCACATGCCAAGCCG
>DAIODV010000001.1:1545-6798 GCA_036746615.1 Mycobacterium sp. | reverse complement strand
CCCTGCTCTGGCAGCGAGAGCGCGCTCAACACCTGGGGGAAGTGCGCGTTGGTGGCGGTGCGAATCAGCAACCGGCTCGGCTGGCCGCACGGCTCGTGCGCGACCGCTCCGAGCCATGGCCGCCGGCCGCGGCAGTTGCCGAATACGACCGACGCAACGGCAGGTACCTGACCGCCGATGGCCAGTTGTTCCGGCAATCCAACTTGGTTGCGGCGCCGAAATCGTGGGAAGACATGCTGCCCAAGTAACCCGCGAGCAGACACAGAATCGCATCCTGTCGCACAAATTTGTGCGAGTCTGCGTCTGCTCGCGACGTCAAGTAACCACTTACCAGGCGTGGACGCGGTTTTGAGCCGGCTCAAGGCCCAGTTCGATGAGCAACTCGGTGGCGTCGGCGGCCTGCTCGCAGATCGTCGGCACCTCCGGGCGTTCGGCGGCGCTGAAGTTCTCCAGCACGAACGCCGCCGGATCCTTGCGCCCGGGCGGTCGGCCGATCCCGATGCGCACTCGTTGAAAGTCCTTGGTGCCCAACGCTGCGACAATCGAGCGCAGGCCGTTGTGACCACCCTCGCCGCCGCCGATTTTCAGTCGGATCTGACCGAAATCGATGTCTAGCTCGTCGTGGATGACCACCACGTCAGCCGCGGGCACCGAATAGAACTTGGCCAGTGGGCCGACCTGACGGCCGGACTCGTTCATGTAGCAGCGCGGCTTGGCCAGTACCACCGAACGTCCACCGAGTCGTCCGGTCACAATCTCCGCGCCAGAACGCTTGTGCGCCTTGAATGTTGACCCCAGCCGCGCTGCGAGCAGGTCGGCGACCATGAAACCCAGATTGTGCCGGGTCTGGGCATAGTTCGGCCCCGGGTTGCCCAAGCCGACCACCAATAGCGGGTCGGCCATGGACTATTCGGACTCGGGTGAGGCGGGTTCCGCCTCGGCCTCGGCCTCGGCTTCGGGTGCCCCTTCGGCGGCGGCCTCTGCTGCCGGCTCTTCGCCCTCGGGCACCTCGCCGGCGCCTTCGGCCTCGAGCTCCTCGGCGGTGGGCGCATTCACCACATTGACGACCAGCTGGTCCGGGTCGTCGATCAGGGTGACACCCGGAGGCAGTTCGATCTGCCCTGCGGTGAACTGGGTGCCTGGTTCGGCGCCTTCGACCGAGACCGTCACGCGCTCGGGAATCGACAGCGCCTCGGCCTCGATCTGGATGGTGCTCGTCTCCTGGGTGACCAGAGTGCCCGGCACGGCGTCGCCCTGCACGTCGACAGTGACCTCGACGGTCACCTTCTCACCGCGGCGCACCACCAGCAGATCGGCGTGGGTGATGGTGTGGCGGATCGGGTGGATGTCCAGCGCCTTGGTCAACGCCAGCTGCTCTTTGCCGTCGATTTTGAGCGCGAGCACCGCGTTGGTGCCGGAGTGGCGCAGCACCGCGGCGAAGTCGTGTCCGGGCAGCTCCAAGTGCTGCGGCTCGGCGCCGTGGCCGTAGAGAACTGCGGGGATCTTGCCGTCGCGGCGGGCGCGGCGCGACGCTCCCTTGCCGGTCTGGGTGCGTACCGAAACGCTCAGCTCATTAGCTGAACTCGCTGCTTTAGCCATTGTGTCGCTCCTGTTGGTCTGGGTACGGCCAGCATCGCGACAACCGGTGAATCGGTCCCCGTCGATAACGGTGGCCTGCCGAATTCCCGCAAGCCACCCTCGCCGTGACGCCCGGTCAGGTTAGCGCATCAGCACCTCAGAGCGGAAATTTGGTCTCAGTGAGCCGTTCGGACAGCTCCCACAGCGCATTGGCGGTGGCGGCGCGTTTGGCCAGCGGACTACGGCCGACCCGCCGGCTGCGGCCGGCCATGCCGAAGCTCGGGCCGATGAAGCTGTTACCCGGTAAATCCTGAGAGGCGGCATACAGCGTTTGCCGGGCGCCGAAGTCGGCGTCGGTGGCCAGCACGCGCGTCCCCCAATTCACCACCGCGTCGGCGAATTTCCGACCGGATCGTCCTTGCAGGTTGGTGCGCGAGTACCCGGGGTGCGCGGCCAGCGCGCGCAGCGGCGAGCCGGCCGCCTCGAGGCGCCGCTGCAACTCGCTGGTGAACATCAGGTTGGCGAGCTTGGACTGGCCATAGGCCACCCACGCCGAGTAGGGCCGCGACGTCCAATTCAGGTCGCGAAGGCTGATATAGCCCGCCCAGTGCGCGAGCGACGACACTGTCACCACCCGGTCGGTCAGCTTGGGCAACACCAGATTGGTCAGCGCGAAATGACCGAGATGGTTGGTGCCGATCTGGGATTCGAAGCCGTCGGCGGTCACCCTATGCGGGATTGCCATCACACCGGCGTTGTTGATCAGGACGTCGACGCTGTCCACCCCGTCGGCGAACTCGCGTACCGACGCCAGGTCCTGCAGGTCGAGGCGGCGCACCTCGACATCGCCGGGCATGTCCCGAGCGGCCGCTTCACCCTTTCCGGTATTACGCACGGCGAGGATGACCTGGGCACCGACCCGGGCCAGCTCGCGAGCCGTCACCGCGCCCAGGCCGCTGTTGGCCCCGGTAACGATTACCGTGCGCCCGGCGAACGACGGCAGATCTGCGGCTGTCCACTGCGGCATGGCAAATACATTAGTGCGCCTGCCGGCGGCTACTTCGCGGCGACGGTGAACCCGTGGATGACTGCCTGGATGTCGGCCGCGTCGGGGGCGGCCTGCTCGGCCAGGCTGGTGACGGAGAGCTGGACCAGGTAGCGCTGGTGCGCGGGGGCCGGCCCGGTGGGAAGCACGATCCGGTTATAGGTGTGCATCCGTTGGCCCTTGAGGTCGTAGCTGCCTTCGATCATCGACGACGGAAAGCCGTTGAAGTTGGCACTGGACTGGTCGAGCAATTTGAAGTTCTCCGCGAGCGTGGCGTCGGCGTTGCCGTGCTTGACCACTTCGGCGGCGTCGAAATCTCCGTTGAGTTTGAACACCATCAGCATGGCCGCGGGAAACTTGCCATCCTTGTCGATCGTCTCGGTGGTCGGCGGCAGATTCGGCTTTTGGACCTTCTCCCAGCCCGGCGGTACCGGAATCGATACCGTCATATCGGTCAGCTTGTCGGGGGAGATCGCCTCTCCGGTTACCCCGCTACTTTCCAGATACTGCGCAAACGGTACCGGCGCCTCGCGCGGCGTCGTCGTCGTGGTTTTCCCCGAGGTCCAGATCGACTGGTAATCGGGGGTTTTCGGGCCACAGCCGACCATTAACACCATCAAAGCCAGGGCAGTGACCGCGGTGGCGTATAACCCGGATCTCACAGGATTTCGCGAACCCTGTCCATCGGACGGGCCAGTCGCGTGCCTTTGGGTGTGACGACAAACGGTCGTTCGATAAGGATGGGGTGCTCGGCCATGGCGTCGAGCAATTGGTCATCGCTTGCGTCGTCGAGATTGCTTTCGGCGGACAGCGGCTCGCGCTTGCGGACCGCGCTGCGCACGTCGATTCCGGCATCGCGGATCATGCTCACCAGCTCGGCGCGGGACGGCGGCGTTTTCAGGTAATGCACGATCTGCGGCTCAATGCCGTTGTCCCGCAGCAAATCCAGCGTCTTGCGGGAGGTACTGCATTTGGGATTGTGGTAGATGACGGTGTCGGCCATCTAGGCGTCCCCGTCGAATAGCCCTGTGACCGAGCCATTTTCGAATACGGCGCGGATGGTGCTCGCCAGCAGCGGCGCGATCGACAACACCGTCAGCTGCGGGAACCGCTTTTCTTCGCCGATAGGCAGCGTGTTGGTGACGATCACTTCGCGCGCCCCGCACGCGGCTAGCCGCTCGGCGGCCGGATCGGACAGCACACCGTGGGTGGCCGCGATCACCACATCGGCGGCGCCGTCGTCGTGCAGCAGCTTGACTGCGCCGGCGATGGTGCCGCCGGTGTCGATCATGTCGTCGATCAGCACGCAGGTACGGCCGGCGACCTCACCGACGACGCGGTTGGACACCACCTGGTTGGGCACCCGGGGGTCGCGGGTCTTGTGGATGAAGGCCAGCGGGACGCCGCCCAGCGCGTCGGCCCACTTCTCGGCGATGCGCACCCGGCCGGAATCTGGGGAGACCACCACCATGTTGCCGTCGGGGTAGTTGTCCCGGATGTATCCGGTGAGCAGGTTCTGCCCGCGCATATGGTCGACCGGTCCGTCGAAAAACCCCTGGATCTGATCGGTGTGCAGATCGACGGTCACGATCCGGTCGGCGCCGGCCGTCTTGAGCAGGTCGGCGACCAGCCGTGCCGAGATCGGTTCGCGGCCGCGGTGCTTTTTGTCTTGCCGGGCGTAGGGATAGAACGGCATCACGGCGGTGATCCGCTTGGCGCTGCCCCGCTTGAGCGCGTCGATCATGATCAGCTGTTCCATCAGCCAGTTGTTCACCGGCGCAGGGGCCGATTGCAGGACGAAGGCATCGCAGCCACGTACTGACTCGTGGAAGCGGACAAAGATCTCGCCGTTGGCGAACTCGCGCGCGGTCTGCGCAGTGACGTGGACGTCGAGCTCTTTGGCTACCTGTTCGGCCAGCTCTGGATGCGCGCGGCCAGAGAACAGCATCAAGTTTTTGCGGTTATCGGTCCAGTCGTGGCTCACCGTGCTGCCCTCGGGGTCGGGGTCTGAATGGATGCCCCATCGTAAGCGACGTGCCTGAGGTCACTGCGTCTCATCGGCATCGAGTCCCTGCTTGGCCTTTTCCGCCGCGTCGGCGGCGGCGCTGCCGGGCCGCTTGCGCTGCACCCAGTCTTCGATATTGCGTTGCTCGCCGCCGGAAACGGCCAGCGCACCCGGCGGAACGTCTTCGCGCACCACGGTGCCTGCGCCGGTGTAGGCACCGTCGCCGACGGTGACCGGGGCCACGAACATGGTGTCTGAGCCGGTGCGCACATGCGAGCCGACCGTGGTGCGGTGCTTGGACGTGCCGTCGTAGTTGACGAACACGCTGGAGGCGCCGATATTGCTGTGTTCACCGATGTCGGCGTCGCCCACGTAGGTCAAGTGGGGCACTTTGGTGCCGGTTCCGATCGTGGAGTTCTTCGTCTCGACGAATGCGCCCAGCTTGCCGTCGGCGCCCAGCACGGTGCCGGGCCGCAGGTAGGTGAACGGCCCGACCACCGCGCCGTCCCCGATCGAGGCGCCCGTGCCGTGGGTGCGGACCACCGAGGCGCCCTCGCCGACGGTGACGTCGGTCAGCGTGGTGTCCGGACCGATCGTGCAACGGCTGCCGATGCGGGTCCCGCCG
>DAIODV010000001.1:0-1535 GCA_036746615.1 Mycobacterium sp. | reverse complement strand
GAGCAGCTGAGTTCCGGGCTGGACCACGGTGTCGCGCCCGATCGTCACGTCGACGTCGATCCAGGTGGTGAGGGGATCGACGATGGTCACGCCGGCCAGCTGATGGGCCGCGACGATGCGGCGGTTGAGTTCAGCGCCCAGCTCGGCCAGCTGAACCCGGTTATTGACGCCGGCGACCAGCGCGCTGTCGTCGACATGCCGAGCCTGCACCACCTGCCCGTCCTGCCGGACGATCGAGATGACGTCGGTGAGGTACAGCTCTTGCTGGGCGTTGTCGGCTGATAGTCGGCTCAGCGCTGACCGCAGCGGCGTGATGTCGAAGGCGTATACCCCGGCGTTGACCTCGCGAATTTCCTGCTGAGAGGGCGTCGCGTCGGCCTGCTCGACGATCCCGATCACCTCGTTGTCCTGAGTGCGCAGGATGCGGCCGTAGCCGGTCGGATCGGTCAGCGTGGTGGTCAGCATGGTGACCGCCGCGGTCCGGGAGTTGTGCACCGCGACCAGATCGGCCAGGGTGTCGGCGTCCAGAAGCGGGATGTCGCCGGACGTGACGACCACGACGCCGGCGAAATCGTCGGGCAGCGCCGACAGGCCGCACAACACCGCGTGCCCGGTGCCGAGCTGGCGATCTTGTATCGCCACCTCGATGGAACGTCCGAGCGTGCTGCCCAATTCAGCGACAACCTGCTCGATACTTCCGTGGTCCTGACCCAGCACCACGACCAGGTGCTGGGGCGCCATCTTGGCGATCGAGTGCAGCGAATGCGCCAGCATGCTGCGGCCGGCAAGGGGATGTAGCACCTTCGGCGTCTCCGAGCGCATGCGTGTTCCGGCCCCCGCCGCCAGGATGAGGACCGCCGAATCGGCCTGTGCTGCCATCCAACCTCCTCGGCTTCTGGCTGTTTACCGCCGCGAGCGTGCACCTCCAGCGTGTCATTATCCGCACGCTTCCGGCAAAACAGGCGCTATGTCGCTCAGGACGGCGGATCGGGCTTGACGTGCCGCAGGGCCTCGCGGGCTAGGTACTCGCGGTAGTACGCCAGTGACGTGTCGGTCACGATGGCGGGCAAAAACAGCTCCCACATGTGAGTCAACCGCGCGATGAGGTCATTGCCGGACAGGATCCGCGTGCCGAAAGCTGCGCTGATGATGGATTGGCTGACCTTTTTCGGGTCGAGGTCGTCTCGCAGATCGCCTTCGGCGATGGCTCGCTTCGCCTCGGCGGCCACGGCCTCGACCCACTTGGTGTACACGCGCGCGCCGGTGTCGTTGAACTTCCCGAAGACGATCGCCAACTGCTCGGCGGTACGAACCACCTTGTCGGACGCGAACACCCCGGCAGCCAGGAACGAACCATGCACCATGTTTTCCAATGCCGGAGAGAATGAGTCGGATACGGCGGTCATGACCTCGAAAACTCGCTTGGCGCCTTCGTCGATGAGCGCCGACGCGAGTGATTCCATCGAATCGAAGTGGTGATAGAAAGCGCCTTTGGTCATCCCGGTGCGTTCGATGATCGCGGCGCGGTCGGCGCC